>CAYMLF010000026.1:0-17032 GCA_964391275.1 uncultured Candidatus Bathyarchaeia archaeon | reverse complement strand
TGCCCATGTACCAAATCAGCTCAAAGTACTGCCCCACAAACCGCGACATCTACCTGCGGAATATTGAAAAAAAGTTTTGCCCGCCAAACTCGCGGATGGCTTTAGGCAAACTGTTCCATGGCATAGTTAGTGATTGTTTGCAAAGTTTTCGGCAACGGCAAAACTTGAGTTTTGATGCTTGGTGGCAAAAGATTAGATGGCAGGAAATCGGCGAAAAACCAGAAACTGTCATTGATAAGTGCAAGCAAGTTTGGGATTTTATGCATAAAATGTGCGACGCACACTTAGCAGAACTCTCATGCAGCCAACCCTATGCATCAGAAATGGATTTGCTGGGCACTGCGGTTCCTTTTTTAGTTGAACACAAACTTTCTGGAGAATTGCTGGGTTTAAGCGACATTCTCAGTGTTGATTGTTTTGATTATCTTAGAACAATCATGTTTGACCTCAAAGTGACCAGCGTAAAAGAAGACTGGCACAGGCTCTACTCGCTTGGTTACGCACTTGTGTTTGAAAGCATCCACGAAGTACCCGTAGACATATGCTGCACTGTCTACTTGAACGTTGAGAATGGGAAAATTAGTGTTCAGAAGGATTTGTTTTTTGCTAACGATGAGCTTCGGCAGTTGTGGCTTGAGGAAAGAGACAAAAAACTTGAAATCGTCGCAGAAAGAAAAGACCCGGGCAAACCTGAGCGTTCACAGTGCAAAGAGTACTGCCAATACTACAACGTCTGCTATGGCTAGGTGTTGGCTATGAATATGTTTTTGGATGATTTCGGGATTTTCTTGGGGCGAAAAAGGAACCGCTTCAGCGTTAAAAAGAATGGGGAAGTGAGAGAAATTGTGGCAGACGATGTGGACTCAATAATTTGCTGCTCCTCGGGTGTAGCTATCTCAACAAGCGCTCTAGAGTTGGCTACAGAAAACAATATTCAAGTGGTTTTTGCCAGATATCGTGGTTGGCCTTATGCAGTTTTGATGCCGGCATCTTTAACTGGCTCTGTTAGGGCAAGAAGAGAACAATTCCTCGCTTACAACGATGAACGCAGTATTGTTCTAGCAAAGAAGTTTATTGCGGGAAAGCTTGTTAACCAGGCAAATTTTTTGAAGTTGATGGCTAAGAACCGCAGGCAGACCGACTTAAAGCTCTCTGAGAAATTGTATGACTCAGGCAAGCTGATTGATGACGCAAATGACCGCATTAGCAGAGAACAAGGAAACAATATTGACGAAAAGCGGCAGCAAATCATGAATCTGGAAGCGAAAGCTGCACGGTACTACTGGGACTGCGTGCGCCAAATATTGCCCCCTGAACTGGAATTTACCGGACGAATTACGCGAGGCGCAACTGACCCGTTTAATGCTATGCTAAATTTTGGTTACCAGACCGTTCTGTTCCCTGAAGTCTGGAAAGCAATCAGCTACGCGGGACTGGATTTCTACGCGGGGTACCTGCACGCCGACCGCTCAGGGAAACCGTCGCTGGTTTTGGACATGATGGAAGAGTTTCGTCAGCAGCTCGTAGACAGAACACTAATTGGTCTTATTACCAAAAATGTGATAAAGCCAAACGAAATCATCGTCGCCGACTCGGTTGAGGAAGGGCGGGTTTTGAGCAAAGACGTAATTAAAGTTCTATTAGCTAGCCTTCAAGAACGCTTGGACAGTGAAGTTATGTTTAACGGTCAGAAGGGGTCGCTAAAGAGTTTCATTCACTTGCAGCCACGATGCATGGTTCGTTTCTTGCTCAAAGAAGCAGACTATTCGCCATTCTGTTTGGGATGGTGAGCACCATGCGCTATGTGGTTATTTATGATGTTTCCGACGATAACTTGCGTAATCAGGTTGCTGAGACGCTTAAGGATTATGGGTTGCAGCGAATTCAGTACAGCGGTTTCATGGGTGACCTAAGACGCGACCAACTAAACAGCCTTCTAGTAGACCTCAAGAACCTTATCAAGGAGTTGGTGGAGAACGTGCAGTTGTTCCCCATGTGTGACAGCTGCTTGAAGGGTAAAAAGATGGTTGGCAAACCAAAAAAGTACGAGTTCAAAGAAGGCAAAGACAAAATCGCATATTTTTAACTCGATTACTTGGTGAGTTATTTACCCAAAAGACTTAAGGCGAGAACCACAAAGAAATATAAGATAACAATGAAGAACTCCGATGTAAAGAGCAAGCTGGAAAGTCTTAAACCAATACTTAGAGAGCGTTACCAAGTGAAAACTATAGGTTTCTTTGGCTCCTACGCTAGGGGTGAGCAAAAACCAAAGAGCGATATTGATGTTTTGGTTGAGTTTGTCGAGGGCAACACGGTTGATTTATTCGATTTTATCGCGCTGGAAGATTTTTTAACTCAACAGCTTGGCGTCAAGGTGGATTTGGCAACAAAGAAAGCTCTCAAACCATTGATTAAAGACCAAATACTCAAAGAGACGATTTATGCTTGAACCGGACTCTTGCGCTTTACTTAAGAGATATTCTTGAGGCAATCAAAAGAATTGAGAGCTATGTAGAGGGATGCGCTTTTGAGCAGTTTGCGAAAAACACTCTGGTTATTGATGCTGTGGTGAGAAACTTTGAAATTATCGGGGAAGCAACAAAGCACATACCTGCTGAGCTAAAGCAGGCGAATCCTTCCATTAGATGGAAAGATATGGCGGGAATGCGGGACAAGTTAGCCCATGAATACTTTGGCGTGGATATAGACATTCTCTGGAAGACGTCGATAAACCGTTTGCCCACTCTAAAACCACAATTAGAAGAACTGCTAAAAGAAGTCGAAGAAATGCATTTATGAAGCCCAAAGCGGTGAAAGAGAACAAGTGGCTGAAAAACCAACAGAGGCTTAGAGCTTCAGACGTAGCCGAGTCCTTTATCTCAGTCACTGATGTCAAGCACTATATTTACTGTCCAAGGCTAATCTACTTTGACCGCGTCTTACATGCAACGCCGGTTTTTGGTTCCCAGCAGGAGGAGGGCAAAGAGTCTCACGAGGAGCAGGTGGCTAAGGAGCTTCGGCGCAAAGACGCCATTTACTACTCAGGGGAGTTTGTGGGTGCCCAGAAACTGCTGTTCGCATCCTTAAGCTCTGATGCGCTGGGCTTGCAGGGCAACGTTGACCTCATAATCCACACCGCCCGAGGCGAATTCATACCCGTCGAGTACAAGAACATGAACAGCGACGCCGGCAGAGTCTGCATGGACCACAAATACCAACTCGTCGCCTACGCCCTACTCATCGAAGAAACCTACAGCACAACCGTCAAAAGCGGCATCGTAAACTACCTCCCCGAAGGGCTAATCCTGCAGTTCGAGATAACACCCACCATGAAAACCCACGTCAAACGCGTCATAGGACACATAAAAAGAATAATCCAAACCGAAGAACTACCGCCCATACGAGTAGCTAGTTATAAATGCCAAGGCGGATGCGGACACAAACAAACATGCCAAACCTAAATACACACCAACGTTCCATGAGAGTGTCATAAAGCTTAAATGACGAGCGCTAAGAATATATTTCTATGACTGATGCAAGATTCAAAGACGCTTTTAATTGGGCTTTTGGTACAGGGGAAAAAATCGTTGACTCAAAATGTGGCAAAGATAAAGGGGCAGATTATCTGAAAAGATTGATTTTTGATATAAGAGCTGAAGAAACCCCTGGAAGATTCTTGGAAAAATTGTCCAAGAGATTAGGCGAGTATAAGACAAATACCAATATTCAAGCACAAATATGTCTACTCCCAGAAATTTTTGAGACTGCAAACAGTTGGAGGGGCGACTCTTTTTATTACTTAAAATCAGCGATTCTTGCTGGATTATTAAATGCTTTATCAATTGAGCAAAGGAGCAAACAAAGTTGAAGGTCGTACAGATATCCATATTAGGAAAAGTTTCAGGGAATGTCAATGCAGATGAAGTAATAGGAACCCGAGTAACCCTAAAGAAAATGTATTCTTCAAACGGGGAAGTGCTGCCATTTGTCTCTGCAAGAGCACTAAAGTTCTCTATAAGGCAGGCTCTTAAAGAGAAGGGCGAACAAGCGTTAGATGTTGATTCATTTGTTGAGAATCCAAACGCTGAAGAAACATTGAGACTATGCGATAGTGGAAACCCGATCAAATACGTTGATAATGATTTGTTTGGTTATATGGTTACACAAGGACGGGGACAAAACGCTAGAAGAAGACAGGGACCAATAGCATTTTCATATTTCAAGGCACTTAAAGACACACCTGTCAGAGCTGAATTTGCAGCAAGATTTCCAAGAGCTTGGGGAACAAGAAAGGAAGAGAATCCGGTACCCTTCGAAATAGAGGTTGCAGAGTTTATCGGAAAAGTGAACTGTATAATGTATGAAAACATTGGTAAATTTGAAGAAAATGAACTCAATAGCGAAGAAACTGAGAAACTTGAGTCTGAAGTAAAGGCTGATAAGAAATTGTTTCTAATGGATGCCCCAACAAGGCGGCGCAGAATTGAGGCTTTTCTGCAAATTTTCTTAGGTCCTTCATATGTAATGCCAAGACGCACAAATTCATTGAACATCCCAGAATATTTTGCGGCATTGATAGTCCTATCGCCCAATGGTCCTCTACCAGTTTTTCAATATCTAAATTTTGATTTTGAGAAAAACCAAGTTTCGCAAAGAAGTTTAGAGATATTACTTAATAGACAAGAGATCAAAAACTCTGGATCGCGCTTTCTTCTGATTGACTATCTCGGAGAAATAAGCACAGTGCCCAATGGTTTAACCAAGGTCTCGGTAGCAGATGTTGTCAACGAGATAACGAACTTCTTTTGCGGGACGAAATGATGGATGCGATAGTTGCTGAAATATCTTTTTTTGAAGCTTTCTTCAAGGTTCACTACACGAAAGGGTTTAGATTAACCTATCCAACGCCCTTACCAACATCTGTTGCTGGAATTTTTGGAGCGCTTTTGGGCATAGAAAGGGGTAAAACGGAAGAGTTTGACAATTTTTTGTTCGGCGCAAAAATGATAAAATACGATGGTATTGCACATGAGAATGCAACTTTTATACAGCATAAAAGTAATGGACCTGAAAAGGGTGTCACCTCAATAAATTTGGTTAATAATCCAACGTATTTGATTGCACTTGGCGGCGACAGCCAGAGAATAGCAAAATTGCTGGCTATATTGAAAACATCGATAAAGTATTTGCCCTACGGTGGGCAAAATGATTTTTTCGTAAAAGATTGGAAAATTTTGGGAACCGATTCAATAGAAGATAGTAACGAAATCACAAACTATGCACCGCAGGATTGGATTGAGCCCACCATAACGGGCAATATGAATCTTCAAATTCTGCCTGTCATGCATACTTTGTCAGATAACCCGAATTTTTACTTCTTAACTAGAGGTAAACTTAGACTAAGAAACAAGGTATGCTGTACAAAAAGTGAGAAAATAGGTTTGTACGGTTTAAGCAATTTCAGGCCTCTTTAATTTAAATTAAGTACGCGGGAAGATAAACATGCAGAGTAAGTGGGGTACGCTAGACAATAAAAACAGTCATGAAGACAAGTCAATACAAAAACATGTAACTGAAGTGAAATCTAAATTACATGGGTTCTTAGAATTTTATGGGTTTGATCAAAAGTATATTGAAGTGGCTGATTTTCTCGCAGAATATCACGATACAGGGAAGTTGCACGTAAATTGGTACTTAGGTTCAAGGGAAGGTCACGCACAACATTCTTTGGAATACATTATTGAGAACAAGGTCAATTTTTCCTGTAACAAACTTGATGTGATTTTGAAATTTCTGATATTGAAACATCATTCTGCTTTATCTGAAAACGTTAAGGACCGGTATGTCGAGCTACATGGAAAACGCTGGTCAATCAAAACGGTCTTTAATGTCCTCATAAAAAATGATTTAGAGTCTGCCATTGATTCAATCAGTTTTGAGGAAAAAGTAAATCTTATAGACACATTCGGTTTGTTCAAAATTGCCGATGCAAGTTCGGCAGGGAATAAACCGATAAAATTTGAAAAACCGAAAGATAGTGAGATTGTAGTCAAGAAAATTATTTCAGAGGTGATTGATGAACGCTGGTCTGAGCAGATCAAGTTATCTGCCTTACCTGACGTTTCTATGCTTAAAGCTTATACTGGTTGGGGAAAAACTAATGCAGGTCTACTCTTTTTTGCAAATAAGAACGTGTCTAAAGTTTTCTATCTTTTTCCAACGATCACTGCCATAAACAAATTCTATGAAAAAATTGAGGCCGCAGTTCAGGACGAAGTCTCAAAATATTTCTTTTTTGTAGACACTGAAATAAAGGAAGAACAAGAAAAGCTCTCAAACTTATTTTTTATTAAGAATTTTATATCACCGTATAATCTAACAACTATCGACCAATTTTTGTTGTCTTTTATGCAGGTTGGTAAATACTACACGAAACGAGTCATGTTCAAACAGGCAGGCATAATTGTTGATGAGGTTCATTTGCTAAATCCACTAATGCTTGATTTGTTGAGGTACTTCATAAATCAATACCGTCAACTCTACGACCTGAAAGTGCTCTTCATGTCAGCCACCCTTCCAAAGGCTTTAGCTCAATATCTGCAAGATAACTTCAAAATAGCGGCATTTCTTGATTGTTCCAACGGCTATGAGAAAAAGAGAAGAATTATGTGGAAATTTGAAGATGAGTATATAGAGCGCCACATAAGCACAATTGTTGCTGAGAAAAGAAGTGGCAAGAAAGTTCTTGTAATTGTTAATACTGTTGAAAAAGCAATAGAAATCGGCAAAAAACTTGAGAACGAATTTGGATTAATGTATGACGAAGATTTTATTGTTTTCCATGCAAGGTTCATGTATAAGCATAGAAGAAAGAAAGAGCAATGGTTAGAACTTAAAAGAAAACAAGCGCACATCGCGGTTACAACGCAAGTGTGCGAAGTTTCACTAGATATTTCTTATGATATTTTATTCACCGAACTTTCTTCAACACCATCCATAATACAACGCTTTGGAAGAGTGAATAGATATGGGGATAAGGCAGGGGAGATAAATTCGTATATCTTTAAACCATTAATAAGAAACCCCCAAAGATATCCTTATTCCGAAACTGAACTTAAAATCGCGGAAGAGATAATTAGAAAGTTTCAGTGTGAGACGTTACAGAACGAAAAACAGTTGATAGATGAGATGGACACTATTCTCAGTTATGAAGGATTGAATAAGGAGATAGAAATAGCAAAAAGGGAAGTTGGCATGGATTATTGGGAGGACATCCTTAAGTTTTTTTATTCTTTTGAAACAAAAGATGATAAATTAACCAAATTACTGAATTATAGAGAAGGATTTACAACGTTAGTAATCCCTCATCCAAATTGTCTTAGGGAAAAAATCAGGGAAGAGGTTGTCACTACTCTTTCGAAATCATTTCTTAATCTGCCATTTGAAGCAAGAGAGAAATTAATTGCGGAAATAAAGGAAATAAGCGTTCCCGTTCCAATTTGGTGGCTAAAAGGGATTAGGCAGCAAGAGGGAATATTCCCAACTGTCGAGTTTTGTGATCGGATTTACGATGATAAATATGGCGTTCACAAGGAGGAATGAAAATGAACTATAAAGAAAAGCTTTCTGATTATTTGAAAAGTGAGCCAAATCGACGATATTGCCTGCCAATTGTTAAAAGAATGCTACAGGCTAATTTTAGAAAGGGTCAGTTCGTAATCACAATTACTAAAACTCGGGAAAGGATAGCAGTAGCACCTGATGAGATTGAGGGGAAAACTCAGGAAATTCTGGAGTTTATTGTTAGAAAAGCTCTGGTCGAGGGTTATAATTCTCTTGTTATTCCATGCATGATTAGTAAAGAACAGGCCCCCAATTTTTATGTCAATAAAGAAAGCCCTCGTGAAGAGGAATTATGGCAGTTTCTGTATCTTTTGCTCACTGGTGTACACAGTTACGACTACATTCTTAATTTAGAAAATGCCCCTGAAGAAATAGTAAAAAGCTTTAGAGAATGGCTGACGAACAAGAATTATATTATTCTGACAAGCGAACGTTCAGGCTTGAATATTGGTGAGATACTTGCCAGTTTAAGCATACCCAAAGGAGTTCCTTTTGATGAGTTCATAATTGGGTTCTTGTTTCTTTCCTGTTTCGCCAAGTTTTGGAAAGATAAATGGCAAGAACAAAAACTTTCGGAAGAGCTCAACAAAGCAGCCATAGTAATTCCAGAAGATATATCTTTAGTGATTTACGTCCTTTCAAGGCAGAAAAAGAAATTATACATTTTTCCAAGACTAAAAGAGACACTTATGAGTTATTATGAAGACTTCTTTACAAACGAGGATTTAATTCCAAGTATTTCTAAATTTGTTTTCTCACTTTATATCGCTGACAAAGACTACAAAGAAAAAAGTGCAAAATTGTTGAATAAATTTCTTTACTATTTGTTTGAAGGGCACATCAACGGTGAATTGCTTTCTGATGCAATCGAATTAAAAACAAGTTATGGACTAAAGAAAAAAGATAAACGAATTTACGGCTTTCTGAGCGCATCGAAATTCTTTTTAAATATCTCAAAACTGACCTCTTCTCAAGAATGAATGCCTTTTGATATTCGAGCGTTACAGAAGCAATTTTGTTTGTCCGTATGCTGCTGTTTTGTTTCCGCCTATGTTGGCGTATTCTGCGTATTGTGCGAGCATGTGGGTGGTTTTGTTGTTGGGGTTTTCTTTGTTGCCGAGTTCGTAGGTTACGGTGCCGGTGAATCCAGCGGTTCTTTGGTTTTTGCGCACTGCCCCGACGCGCGTCTGCAGTTCATAGCGGCTTACGCCCACGTTTTTCTGCAACCAGTCCTTGTAGGCAACGTATTCTTCTTTAGTGAAGCGGCGGCTGTCGCTGAACTGGTTCCAAGTCCGCATGAGGCTGCAAAACACTTTGACGGGGTCGGGAAACATCCAGTGATAATCGCTGTTCAGATTCGCGAAATAAGTGGGCGTCCTAAAATCCAGCGTGAACTCATCAACCGCCTGCGCCTCCTTCTCTAAATCGGCATAGCTCTTGCAGTTTATGCTCATGGAGGCAATCTGGAAGGTAGTGTCAAAAATTAGTGCGCTGTTCTGTTTCCCAAAGAAACTAAGCAGGTACGTCGAGTATTCGTCTTTTAGGAATCGGAAACCAACTTTGCAGGGAAACTGTGGGTCCAAAAGGTAGCCGTTTTCTGTGCGGCTGCTGCTTTTAAAGCGCAGGGGCGTCACGCTGTAGGGCTTAGAAACATTGAGCTCATGCAATAGTCCTGAAGCGGCAGGGTCAACCAGCCTAATGAAATGCAGTAACAAACCCCTAGCAACGTGCCCCGTAAAAAACGGCATCACCACAGGCTTCTCCGCATACATTTCCAAAGTGATTTCAACCGGCAAATCTTAACAGTTCCCCTAATTTGAGATTTAACCGCTAAATTATTTGTCATAACAATAAGTCTGAAACGTGGTTTAAAATTTTCCAATAAACAATAAAAAAAGAGAAATTACGGGTGATGTCTCCAATACGTTGAGGGTTCGAATCCCACCCCCTGCACCATATATAAATAAACAGGCCTAGGGTCCCGCTGGCGATTGTTTCTTAGGTTTTGCATGTTAGAGCTTTCTTTTTCGAAAGATTTTTGAGCCTTCAAACTCGGTGACATATTCAAATCCTCCTTCTATCAAGCTGCAAATTTCTTTTTCGGTCTTTGCGACTTTTGAGATGTAGCTGGTTTCTCCTTGGAATAGGGCTTCTTCTAGCTGAACGTAGAGCAGGGTGTTCTTGATGTTCTTGTGTCCTAAGCGCATCATGACATAATACATGTCTTTGGTTTCGTGATAGAGCATGGTTCCTTTCCAGTATCTTAGGGTGTGGAAGTGGATTTTTAGTAGTCGTGGGTTGCTTAGTTTGTGGGCTATGCGTTTTCTCTGTCGTTGAAAAGTTACAGTGTGGTTGTCGATTAGCATGTGTGGATGCGAGAAGACTCTGTCGCCATAGTTTTTGGGTAGATGGTTGAGCATGTCGATGAGTTTGTTGCTTAGGTGTGTGACTCTTGGGTTGCTGTTTTTTTCTGGTGTTATGTTTACGACTTTGCTTTCGAAGTCTATGTCTGACCAGCTAAGCCACCAGATTTCGCCGCATCTTGCGCCTGTTTCTTTGAGCAGTTGAAGGAAGGTTGCCATCCGTAGACTGCATCCTGCGATGAGTTGGTCGATTTCTGTTTCTTTTGGGATGAAGGGCAGCTTGCGTATCGTTTGATAGAGCGGTGCTTCCCATTGACCTCCTACCATCTTGAGAAAAGAGGAGTAGGCGTCGACGGCGTTGTTTTTTCTCCCGTTACACCATGGTTGCTTAGCGATTGCGTCTTTGATGCTTTCGGGGTCGTAGAGGTTAGCGCCTCTTTTGGTTAGGATCTGTAGTATCTTTGTTCTGCCCCTGATTGTTGAGTCGCTTTTTCCGTCTTTTTTGAGCCACCAAGCGTATTCGATGATTTTTCCTTTGACTTCGCCAATTTCGTTTCTACGCAGAACTTCAGATTTCTGTTGTTCTGCTGCCAAGTTTTTCGTCTCCGTTACGCATATTTGGCGAGTAGTAACTATGCCAGTTTTGCTTTTTAATGACTTCGTATCAACTGTTTCAACGGCTCTAGCTGCTGCTTCTTTGGCTCTTTTTGCGTCGTTTGGGTCTGAGAAGCGCATTCCGCAGTTTCTACAGGACCAGCGTTGAATCTTAAAACCAATAGGTGTGTATCGTTTGGCGGCTTTCCAGACTTTTTTTGAGTGGCATTGTGGGCATAGGGGGCTGGTGCCGACGTCTCGCTTGGGGGACGACTTACTTTCTGTTTCGGCTTTGTTGCCAAATATGCTTTCTTCCGGTGTAAGTCCAGCCATTCCCTCCCCCCTCTCCTAAGCGTCTCCGGGTCGTCCGTTTTTGGTTTCTGTGACTTTTAGCGCCATCTTGAGGAGTTGTGCAGCAAGAACGGTGCAATCCGCTAAGGCTTCTGCATAGCCGTCAGGGTAAACTTCGGAGTCAGTGCAAGATTCGCTCATTCAGGCTCGTCTCCCGGCAACTCAAAATTGTCCATAAAATCGGAAGGTTGATCGTCGGTTACGCTAGTTACGGAAGTTACGGTTTTTTTGAGCGGCGCATCATTTTTTGTGCCACAATTGAATAGAGGGCTGTCTTGTACGCTGGGCTTAAAATCTGTAACTCCCGTAACTTCTGTAACCGTGTTGGGTTTATAGTTAACCACGAATTCTCTGAGCCGCTTCTCAAGCCTTGCTGGATCAAAAAATATTACCCTCTGAGTGCGCCCGTCTACTTTCACAGAGTTCACCAAGCCTTTTTCAACGATTCCTAGACTGGCCAGGGCTTTTCGGATGGCTTGGGAACTCCACTTGAATTGGTCTGACAGATGTTTAGTTGTTAAGGCTGTCTTGTGTTCTGTTTCTCTTTCATCAACGGTTTCTATCTCGGTTTTTTCTAGGAAGTAGAAGATGTTTGGACGCCACTTCTCAAACAGCCGGTCGCCTATTTTTTCCCAGAGAAAATTGACGATTAAGCCGTCCATGCTGTTGGCTTTTTCTTCAACTTTAGCCCTCTCAACCTCTTTAGCCGTCTTCGTAATAGTGTCCTTGAGGCTTGGTTCATGGTTGCTTAAAGCAAGAAGCGGAAGAAGAGACGCAACTAAGCGGTGGTCGCATAATTCGTTGACCCATGCTTCCTTGTTGATAGTGACAAGGCGGTAGTATTTCATCCTTAGATAGAGGAGCTTATTTTGTAATTCTAGCCCACGTTTTAGCATGTCATCGGTTTCGATTACTGGGAGTTTTTTGTCGCTGGTTTCGCTGTAGAAGGGTAGGGCTCGGCTCTCCGTTGCGTTGTCGTCGAAGGGTTTGCGTTGCGTCAAGATCGTTAAGCCAAAGTTGCTAAACGTGTCTGTGATGTTTGCGTTGGTTGGGTTTTGTCTGCTTAAGGGGGTTCCTGTTGCTCGACAGTTCAGAAAATGTACAAGTTCGCTTTTCTCGTTAGTGTTAGCGAAATCCGCCTCGTCAAGCACCAATGTGCCTTGCCAGAGGTCCATTGGGCGGTAGAGGCTTGGGATTCTGTAGGTGGACATTTCAAAGTAAGGTTTGTAGCTTAGCAGTCGGAGGACGAAGGCTAATCGGTTTTTTCCGCTCTGGCTTGGCCCACGGATTGGGATTATGGGTGCGAATTTTCCGCTGCCGGCTATGTCATAGACGGGGTCGGCGACGAAGCGGTCAAGAAACCACGATCCAACGCATATCCTTGATAGCAGTTTAACGAGTGCGTCTTGTCCACATGGGTCATAGCTTAGAAGGGCAAATTCGTCTATCTCCCGAAATATCTCCGTAAAACTGGTTTCGGTGTATCCTGTTGGAAGGATGACTAAGCCTTTTTTGAGGGAGTCGTTGAAGACGGGAATGTATATGATGTTTTGTCCTTTGGCGTTAGTTTCTCCGAGAGAAATTTCCCATAGCGTTTCAAATCGGTCGTCGTTGAAGCGGTAGACTATGTATTGTGGCGGGTCTCTTCGGTTCCAAATTTCCTCCGCTATGTACTCAGGTGTGATGACTGTTGGCCTTGGGACGTAGACGTCTTTTTCTTCGACCTCTTTTTCTATCTTGTTTAGTTTGCCGCTTATCATTGGGCTCGCTCCCCCTGAACCGTTTTTCTGCTGCGGATAGCATCAACGACTTCACGGATTCCTGAGGTGCCTTTCAGGTTTCCGACGTTCATGCGGTGGGTAAACTGGTAGTCTACTTTGCCAAGAAACTCCGATGTGTCCAGCGAAGAGGTGCCTGTTCTTTTGCACACTTCTTCGATTACTCGTTTTACTGACTCGCAGCTGATGCCTTGTTTGATACACATGCCGCAGAAACTCAACGTGAGGTCATTTCTGTAGCCTGGCTGCCAGTAATGAGTTAGAAACTGGATTGTCTTCTCTTCGTCCTTGTCGCTGAGCTTCTTGACGGTTTGAGGCGGGGCTTCAAACATCACCTGAACGTTTCGTTTGGTTTCCATAGTTTCGAGTTTTTCCATGTCCTTTTCGCTGAAGCTTAAACCGTGCTTATTCTCTAGTTCCTCGCTGGGCAACGGCTCGAAGGTTTCAACGTCGAGTATTCTGCTCCATTTGCCTTCGACTTGATGTCTGCCTAATGGCAGTTTAACAAAGTTTCCATAGGGCTTTTCAGGGGTAAGTTCATCCTGTTTTGGAAAAACTTCCATTTGTTTGGGGTTCAAGTTTGCCATTTCCAGGATTCTAAGACCTAGCCATCTTGCCATTTTGGCTTTGACAGGGCTAAGAAAGAGAACCCATATGTGGTATGAGGGGTCTGGGAAACGGGATGCTTCCAAAACGATGCAGTTTGACCACACTCTTGGTCTCTCAGTGCCGTCTTCTTCCTTTTCCTTTTTTAGGAGAACAGTTAGGACTTGTTTGGCGGCTTCTTTAGGGTCAGGTAGCTTTTCTGGGTCAAAGTCAAAGCAGAGCCACTTAACGTAGTTGCAGCTGTCAAGCTGGTATGAGCCTACTGTTACTTCGCCACTTAGGTGTTGAAGTAGTATTTCGTCGGTTAGCGGCTCGGCTACTTTGGTGTATCCTTGCTTGAGTTGGATGCAGTAGCAGTCCGTGCGGTTGACGAAGATTCTGTTAAGTAGGTTGACTTGACTCATGAAAAGCCTCCTGTTGGTGTCGGCGTTAGCTTTGGGTTTTGGGTTTGAGTTTTTGGCAGTAGATTTTCTCTTCGCCGTAAAGCCAGTAGCTGAACTGGTAGCCTTCGCCATGATAGCGTTCTTTGATTGTTGCATTGCTGTTTCTTAGGATGTTGTAGGCGCTTTGCCACTTGTCCGATAGGTTGCTTTGTTTGTAGGCGATTTCATACTCGCCGAGTTTGGCGCCTTGCTGAGTCTCAAACCGTAGTGTGGTGAAAGTGACTTCTTGGACGGCAGCAGCCTGCTTTTTCTTAGTTTCGGGTGGAGCGAAGGCTTCGAGGTACTCGTTTGCTGCATCAGCAATGAGTAGGCAGCCGTCTCGGAGCTTAACCAGAAATTCAACTTGCTTGTCCATTCCATTCAGCCCTCCACGTCAGTTTGGTCGGGTGTTTTTTCTTTGTGCTCGTATTCTTCTAGGTGTTCATCGATGACTTCATAGGCTACTTCTTTGGCTTGACGGCGAATTAGCTGAACAAGCTTTTCAAAATCAATGCTTACCAAATTAGACACGCACTTATGCCTCCGCTTCTGCGTTTCGCTGGTCGATAAAGAGGATGATTTTGCCCTCGACATAACGGCTGTAGAGTCCTGGATGCTCCTTTCGGAATCGGTTTAAGGCATCTGTGTTCTGGAAAACTGGCTGTGCGTATCTGTGTTGATTTTCCATATGTTCTTTGCAGAACGGCACACCTATCTGGTTGCGTCCATTAGCCAAGTAGACATAGCTTGTGACTCCAGCGGAAGGTTTACCGCAGACGATGCAAGGTTTACGGCGTTTCTTGTAAGGTCCTCTCTTACCGGTGGATATGGTTACTGGTGTGGGTTCTTGGAGTATACAGCTCATTGCTTTTGCCTCGTTTACTTGAAGAATTCTTCGTCTCGCAGGTGCAGGCTGACTTGTATGAAGCGGTGTTTCTTGCAGAAATCCAAGATGCGGTTCAGCAGTGGGTCGTTGCCGTCTTTAAACTCTCCTTTAAAACCTAGTCTTCCGGTCATGACACGGATCTCAAAGGACCCGTCGATGGCGAGTATCTGGTAGAAGCCCAGTTTCTCGCCACTGTATTGTTCGAGGACCTCCCAGTCCTCAACCAAATTTACCAATTTTTATGTCACCTCGAAGGACTTGCAGGCTAGGCATAAAAATTATCTATCGCTGCAAAGCCATGATGGCTTTGTGAGGGGTCGCAAAGCCAATATTTCTTTAAAAGACATATTTGCTATGGGTAGGCGTCATTAAATTTGCGCAGTTTCTCATGGCTAGCGGTTAGAAGAAATTCTTCTATGTTGTTTTCGTCTAGTTTTAAGGCGGCTATTCCTCTGGGGCTTATAGCATAGAGTTCAGATGGCCAGCCTGGTTTTGTTGGTCTTTCCCCGACAATGCTAATTAGGTCTTGCTTTTGGAGTGCGTCCATGCGTCTATAAACAGTGTTCTTGTCGGTATGCTTGAATCCTATAACGTGCCTTACCTCAAGGGCCATGTCGTATTTTGTCAGGGGCTGTTTTGAGCTGCGCAGGATTTGGAGTATGAGGCGGTTTAGTGGCTCTTCTTTGCCACTGAACAGTTTAAGAGGTGTACCCTTGCCCTTGCCCAACGCCAAAGTTCTCTACTCCTCTTCAGCTCTCGGCGAAAGAAAAGATGGCGCTGGAACTAGGTTATCACATTAACCCAATGTTTGGGGAGCGTTTTGTCTGGGGCAAAACTGTGCTGTATACAGAAATGCCTTGGGCAAAATTTAGACGACCGTTCACATGTGACACAATTGCTAGCTAAATGTTAAAAAAACCGAGATACCGTTTGCTCAAAGAATGAATTTTGCCGAGGGTATAATTGGTGATTCCTGTATACAGAAACGTTTTACCGAGGACATTTCAAGCCATTTGGAACAGCATAAACGAGGGTGCGGGGGGAACCCGACGTTTAAAGGTTGTAAGGGTTTAGTTTTCATCCAGTTGTGTTAGCGTGATGTGAACTGTTTTGTCTTTCTTAGAAACATCGATGGCTAGGTGTCTGCCTTTTAGGGGTAAAAGAAATTCGTGTGTTCGCTTGGGGAAATGGAGAGACACTCTGTCTGAAAAATAGGTGCCTTTGCCATGCAAGTAGTCCTTTCTGATTTTGCTGAATTGAAGCTTAACCTTCATCTGGCGCACTCAGACTCCACCTTCTACAAACATTTTAGAGCGAATCATTTCATGCACCCTGCTTTAGGTACTTTGGATTCCAAATCGTTAATTTCAGGCACTTTTATGACAGGCGTCAAGGTAAACGTTAACACACCATTCTCCGATTTAGCATCAAAGTTAAAATCTTGACTGAACACGGGGCTGAGGATTCTGTTGTATTCTTTGGGAAAAACAAACTCAATATCCTCAAACTGATTAAACCATTCTTTCTTGCTAGCACCTGCAACTGGTTTTCTGACGGACCGCCTAACGATTAGCACAACCAATGATTCACACCTCCACCCGATACGTGTCCTGCATCTGCCAAGATGCGGTTGCCTATGACCACAAACTCCTTAAAAATGCGACTGAGAAACGTACTGTTGGAGCAGGGGAGAGAGGTCAGTGAAAGTGGACTCGCATTATATCCTGCTGAAGTATTCGAGCGGTGAATACCAAAACACTGTGATTGCTCTCTTGCAGTTTTGGCACACAGCATCTTTCTTCAGGAGATTGTCATAGTAGCTTTGGGGTATGGGCTTCTCTAAAGAGAATGCTATGTGAAGCTTATCGGGCGGTTTGATCTCGAGGTCATGGTGGCAGAAAGGACATTCAATCACAGCCATATTTCATGCCCCAATAAGTATTTGTTAAGTTCTTCCTAAAATTTTTTGCCAAATAAGTACTATTGAAATAAAAGGGGGCTTTTTGGTGTTTAGTCGATTTTTATGGATTCGCCTTGGGGCTGGTTGTGCAGCGTTGGTAAAGTAACTTCTAGTACTCCGTTTTTGAAGGTGGAATGTGCTTTTCTAACATCCACTTGTTTGGGCAACTCAATTTCTTTATAGTAGCTACGTTCTGGCTTGTCTACAGAAATCGTCAAGCTGTCCTCGGTACCGTGGAGTTTTATGTCGCTTTTGTCTACGCCTGGAAGCTCAGCAACCACCTTAACGTCATTGCCTATAACTTCAACGTCAACCAAGGGCTCTCTTTCTTTCTTCACGTTTATGGTGGCTTTGCCAAGTTGGGGTTGGCGTTTGATGTTGCCGAATTCGCGGATTTCTGGCTTACCGTCAGAGCCAATCTTCATAGAGTAGCCATAGACAAATGG
>CAYMLF010000025.1:0-17389 GCA_964391275.1 uncultured Candidatus Bathyarchaeia archaeon | reverse complement strand
CTCTATATATAAGGGGGGCTATAGAAAAAAATAGCAACAGAGAGGAAGCGAAAAATGAGCATACGAGTTGGAGTTTGCGGAATCGCCTGCGAAAAATGCCCCAAAATGCAGAAAGGCACATGCCCAAACGGCACAGCAGGTTGCGTGCCAAGAGAAAACAAGTTCTGCCAAATATGCAATTGTGCACACCTCAAAGGCGTAAAGTTGTGCTTCGAATGCAGCATGTTTCCCTGCGAAACAACCAAGCAAGGCCCAATAAGCTATGGCTTCTGCCAATACCTTTCTGGCAAACAATAGAGGATTATTTAAGTTACGTTTGTATTGAATTGTTGCTGGAGTGGGCCAAATTTTCAAGGGAAATCCTAATACAAGCAAAAAAGCTAACAAAAAAATTCAGCGACTTCACAGCTGTGGACCACATTGACTTTGAGGTTTACAAGGGCGAATGCGTAGGTTTTCTTGGCCCAAACGGAGCAGGAAAAACCACTACTGTCCGCATGATTTACTGTTTTCTACCGTTGACTAGCGGCGAATTAACCGTCGCTGGCCTAAGCGTCCGCACTAAATGCCAAGAAATCAAAAGCATAGTTGGCGTCTCCCCGCAGGAAGACAATCTTGACCCTGACTTTTCAGTCCTCAAAAACCTGATGGTTTACGCCCGATACTTTGACATCCCAAAAGATGAAGCACAACGACGTGCTAAAGAGCAGTTAAAGTTTTTCCAGCTTGAAGAAAAACAGGACATGTCAATTATGGCTCTATCCACAGGAATGAAAAGGCGACTGATTTTTGCACGGGCACTCATGAATAACCCGCAGATACTCCTTTTGGACGAGCCCACTGTTGGATTGGACCCGCAAGCGCGGCACATGGTTTGGGACGAAGTGCGGCAGCTAAAAAGAATGCAGGTAACCATAATCTTAACTACTCATTACATGGATGAAGCGGAAGTTCTTTGCGACCGCATCATCATTGTGGACAACGGCAAGATTATTGAAGATGGAAAACCCGCTGAGTTAATAAAAAAACACATTGGCGAAGACGTGCTTGAACTTGACTGCGACGAAGACATAATTCCGCTTCTCAAACAAGAGTTTCCTGATGCACGAATCGAAAAGCTTGGCGAACGCATGCAAGTTTTTACCCCTAAACCTCACGGAGTTTTCCAAGGGTTCCTCCATGAACACAAAATAAAAAATGTCACAATTCGCAAAGCTAACTTGGAAGATGTTTTCTTAAAGCTTACTGGCAGGGGACTTAGAGCCAATGACTGAAGTAAACATACGTAAGTCACCTGCTAAATTCAGCATCCCCCAGATTTCGTACCGTGTCTGGAAGGTTTGGCGCAGAAACGCTGACGTTTTTGTAAAAACTTTTGGCGTTAACTTTTTGCCTTCCCTGCTTGAACCCGTTTTTTACCTTTTTGCTTTCGGGTTTGGTTTAGGCGGATTCATCCCAGAGATTAACGGGCAACCATACATCAACTTTATTGCGCCTGCGTTAGTGGCTATTTCGTTGATGAACGGCTCCTTTTTTGAATGCACCTACGGCTCTTTTGTGCGCATGTATTACCAAAAAACCTTTGACGCCATCGTAGCCACGCCAGTGAGTGTTGAAGAGGTGATGGCTGGTGAGCTTCTTTGGGGTGCCACACGCTCAACAATTAACGCTACCATCGTGCTTGCGGTAATTGCGGCTGCTAGCTTTTTTGTTTCTCAACCGTTAATCACAAGTCCACTGTTTATTTTGGTGCCAGTGATTGCGTTTTTTGGAGGATTAATGTTCTCTGCAATCGCCATGTGCTTCACTGCTGTTGCGCCAAACATTGACTTCTTTAACTACCCGATATTTCTCTTCGTAACCCCAATGCTGTTTTTAAGCGGAACCTTCTTCCCTCTTTCGTCGCTGCCGCAGACTGCACAAGGATTAGCATTGGCGATTTTGCCTTTAACGCAGATTGTTAACCTTACACGAGGCGCAACCACAGGCTCAACCGAGTTCCTCTTTGGCTTTAACACTCAAACCCTAATTCCTTTAAGCCTTGTATGGGTTTTAGTCGTCATGATTGTGTTCTTTATAGTCAGCATTAATCTGATGAAAAAACGGTTAATCCGCTAAAAGCTTAAAGAGTAATGTTTAGGGCTTCAGCAATGATGAGATAAAAACCGGCTAAACCCTTCCAATCTCCCCAACCCTGCGCAATCTGGCGTGCCTGAACCGCATTAATTGATTTGCCCCCGCAGTAGTAACGGGAAATCACCCGCCTTATTCCAAAATCATCTGCTGGCAACGCATCCAACCGTTGCATGCCACGCAGCATCGTTAACTCAGCCGTCCAAACTCCAATCCCTTTAATCTCGTCTAGTTCGGCGATGATTTGCTCTGGACTCTTATGGTTTTTTAAGTGCTCTAAATCTAGCTTGCCATCGACGATGAGTTTTGCAGCGCCGTAAATGTAATCTGCTTTACGCTGGCTTAACCCAACCTGACGAATCGCGTCTGCTCCTGCTTCTGCTAAAAGCTGTGGAGTTGGAAAAGCAAAGAATGTTTCGCCGTTCACAGTGAGCGCTTGGCCAAGTTTTTGTGCTAACCTGTCCTCGATTGCACGAGCAACTTTTATGGAAATCTGCTGCTCAACAATCGCGTCAACAAGCGCCTCAAAAACGGTTGGTGTAGTCGGGAACTTGAAACCATATAGTTTTTGAGTTATCTGGGTCATTATTGGGTCTGCTTTAGCTTTTTCATAGAAGGCATTTAATGGAAGGTTTAGGCTGAAGATGTAGCTGATTACTTGCTCAGCTTTCTTGGCTTGGTCTGCAGAGAGTTTGTCGTTTGCATGCAAGTGCAGCATTAATTCTGGTTTATCCTCTGGTCCATTTGCGCAAAGCTTTGCCAGAACCAACTTGCCTTCAACGTCAATAACTTGAGAGAAACAGCCGTCTTTGTAGCTTCTCACTTTTGGGTTGCCTTCACGGAAGATGTGAGCGCTCAAATCAAGACTGAAAGGCGCCACCGCATCGATTGCCACTGATTCA
Source organism: uncultured Candidatus Bathyarchaeia archaeon (assembly GCA_964391275.1). Lineage (GTDB taxonomy): Archaea > Thermoproteota > Bathyarchaeia > Bathyarchaeales > Bathycorpusculaceae > Bathycorpusculum. The sequence goes on along the minus strand of CAYMLF010000025.1, from coordinate 14,354 downwards.
GTATAGGTCATGCTGCACACGTTAGCTTTCCATAAAGCCAGCAGTGCCAATAAAAGCGTTTGCAAGCTTTTGATGTTAAGATTTTTAACTCAGCAACACGGGTATTGCTAGGTAAAGCAAGAGAGGAATAGTATGCGTTTAGTCGTGCGAATAGGCGGTTCAGTGGTTGCATCACCAGTTAACACTGAATTAATGGGCAAATACGCAGATTTGATTAAGGCAATTAAGCAGCAGGGTCACGAGTTAGCTGTGATTTTGGGCGGTGGAACACTCGCACGGGAATTCATCAGCATAGCCAAAAGTTTAGGGCTGGAAATGCAGGCACAAGACAGAATCGCAATTTCAGTCTCACGACTCTATGCACAACTGTTTTTGGAAAAACTAGGTGAACTAGGCTGCGGCAAGGTTGCAGTAACACTTGATGAAGCAGAGGAATGCTTTAAGCAGGGCAAAATAGTGGTTATGGGTGGACTTAAGCCGGGAATCACCACTGACACGGTTGGCGCCTTGGTTGCGGAACGGTTGGATGCGGATTTGCTTGTTAAAGGCACAGACCAAGAAGGCGTATACACCAAAGACCCGCGCAAGTTTAAAGACGCTGTAAAGCTGGACCGCTTGTCGTTTGATGATTTATCGCGGGTTCTTGAGCATAATGAGCATAAGGCTGGAATTCATCAGGTTATTGACCCGATGGCGATTGAGGTTTTGAAGCGTAAGCGTATGAAGCTTGTTGTTTTTAACGGCTACAAGCCAGAAAATCTGTTGGATGCAGCTAATGGCAAGAACATTGGCACTCTGATTAGCTAACTTGGAAATTGCTGCATTTTATCTTAAAATGTAGAGCGCTGTCAGTTAAGTTTAAATATCAATGATGATATCACGTGTGATATCAAAAGTGATAAAACAATGAAAGACAACGTAAGCAAAGCTCACGAACACTGCGACATTCACAAACACAACTGGACCCGGCACACAGCCATGGTTCCAAAAGGATTCATACGCTTCCACGTTCTCAACGAACTCAACGAACAAGCAATGTCAGGCTCAGAGCTAATGGAAAAACTACAAATCCACACGGGAGGCTTCTGGAAACCCAGCCCAGGATCAATCTACCCACTACTAGCGTGGCTGCAAGAAAATAATTACATAGCTGAGTTGCCAGCAGAAAACGGTTTAAAACGCTACGAACTAACAGGAAACGGAAAAGCACTTCTCCAAGAACAAAAATCTGTTATGAAAAAATTTCAAGAAATCATGGGAAAACCAAAACAGCCCCCCTTCAGCAACTTGTTCATGAAATTGTCACCTGAAAAATCAGCCCAAGCACGTGAAGCTATGAAGCGAATAGGTATTGCAATGTTTCAATTAGGCAACGCTCTGCAGGAGAATCTTTCAGAACAAGCGGTTGATGAGGCAATTCAAGCTGTTAATGAAGCAGCTGAAAAAATAGAATGTACTTCTAAAAAAATAGGCAGTAACAAGGTGAAATAGAATGAGTGAAATTGAAGATGTCATAAAAGTTGAAGGCTTAACTAAAGTTTTCAACCATAGCTTAACTGCAGTGGACCACATAAATTTCAGCGTTAAACGAGGAGAAATCTTCGGGTTTTTAGGTCCAAACGGAGCTGGAAAAACCACTACAATAAACATGTTAATAACTGTTTTAAAGCCAACTTCAGGGAAAGCTGAAATCTTAGGCAAGGAAATAGGCAAACAAGCCAACGATGTCCGATACAGCATAGGCGTTGTTCCCCAAGAATACACTGCCGACGAAGACTTAACTGGTATAGAAAACATCTTGCTCTGCGCAGACCTCTATGGAATCCCACGTAGCATCGCTAAGAAACGAGCACAAGAACTGCTGGAACTCGTTGAACTAACAAAATTTGAGGACAAAAAAATCCAAACATATTCTGGCGGAATGCGTCGAAGGCTTGAGCTTGCATGTGGCTTAATCAACAGGCCAAAAGTGCTTTTCTTGGATGAGCCAACGTTGGGTTTAGATGTTCAAACCAGAACAGCCACTTGGAATTACATTAAGACACTCAAAAAAGAGTTTGGAATGACCCTTTTCATGACGACACACTATTTAGAAGAAGCTGACTCGCTATGTGACCGCATAGCCATCATTGACCACGGCAAAATCGTAACCATCGGAACACCAAATACATTAAAAGACAGTCTAGGCGGTGACATAATCACTTTGAGCATCCAAAAAGACACAGACATAACAACGCTAATCAAGAATGTACAGCATGTAAAAGAAGTTAAACTGGAGAACGGAACCTACACAATCAAGACAAAAAGCGCAGAAATAACCGCGCCTTTAATTATTGAAGCATTAAGAAAAGAAGGCCAAGTTGTAACGAAACTTTCCCTAACAAAGCCAACTCTTAACGAGGTTTACCTGCAGTACACTGGAAAATCTATGCGTGACGCCGCTGATGAAAACAAGGAATCTGCTATGGCGCAGAGAGCCATGATGAGGAGGGCACACTAAATGAGTGACGAAGATAGCAGAGTTTCAAAGAGCAAAATTCATGGATTATGGGCGTTGACTAATAGGGAACTAAAGAAATGGTACAAGGCACCAGTAGTATTCATTCTGACCTTGGTTCAGCCTGTCCTTTGGCTTGGCTTGCTTGGAAACTCGTTAAACATGAGCAGCCTATTTAGTTCAAGTTCATTCACGTTTCCGCCAGCGCTTGCATCACAGTTCACTGCAGAGCAGCTAGCAACGTTGCAACAGTACATTTCAAGCTTAGGCAATTCTGTAATGCAAGGCGTCTTTGGAACAACAAGTTACATCAGCTTCATGGCAGTCGGCATGATTGTCTTTACAGCGCTATTTACAACCATGTTTAGCGGTATGTCAGTGGTTTGGGATAGACGCTTAGGTTTCCTCAACAAGGCATTAAGCACGCCAGTATCTCGGTCAGCGATAATCCTCTCAAAAGTGCTTTCAGCAACACTACGAGCAATGTTCCAAGCATCAATAATACTGCTCATCGCGATACCGTTTGGCTTCACAGTCGGCGCAGCCTTTACGCCTCTAAGCATACTTGGTGTTTACGCGTTCCTGTTCCTACTCTGCATTGGCTTGTCATCGCTATTCATCGCCATCAACATTCGCTCAAGAAACAACGAAACCCCAATGGCAGTCATGAACTTGCTGAACATGCCCTTAACATTTGCCAGCAGTGCATTCTTCCCGATAAGCAACATGCCAAGCTGGCTTCAAGCAGTGGCAAGCGTTAACCCGCTATCCTACGCAATCGACGGATGCAGACAACTCTTAATCAACGACACCATCAATTACAGCAACTTGTTAATTCAATACGCATACGTGGGAATATTTGCATTGATTCTCGCTTCGGTAGGAATTGTGCTGTCTTGGAGATACCTTAACAAATAAAAAGGGTAACTCCCAAACTTTTTTTTGTTAAAGAAGGCTCGACCGATTGCACCTTTGGTGTATAGCTCTAATGCGACACGGTTTATATCAACCTCAACATTTCATGTAAACATAAGACTTAGGAGAAAATTTAATGGAAAAAACGACTTCAGTTGTTGAAGCAATTAACGTTAAGAAAACCTACATGCTCGGCAAAGTACCAGTTGACGCATTGTGCGGCGTAAACCTCAAAGTTGAAAGCGGCGATTTCATTTCAATTCTTGGTCCCTCTGGAAGCGGCAAGTCAACCATGCTCAACCTAATCGGAGCGTTAGACAAGCCAACCTCAGGCACCCTACTAATAGACGGCGTAGACATCAGCAAACTAAACGATAACCAGCTTGCAGATTTAAGGCTGAAAATCGGGTTTGTTTTCCAATTTTTCAATCTTATCCCAAGACTAACCGCGAAAGCTAACGTTGAATTAGCAATGTCAATAGCCAACATGGGCAAGACTGAACGAAGTAGACGCGCAACACAGCTCTTAGAAACTGTGGGCTTAAAAGACAGAGTAAACCATAAACCAGCCGAGCTAAGCGGTGGGCAACAGCAACGCGTCGCAATCGCCCGCGCCTTGGCAAACAATCCTAAATTCCTTCTACTTGATGAGCCAACGGGCAACGTGGATTCCAAAACCGCAGCTGAAGTTATCGGTTTAATCAAGAAGCTAAACCGCGAAGACCGCGTTAGCATAATCATGGTTACGCATGACCAGAGGTTGGCGCATGAAGCTAAAAGAACCGTGCAAATGTTTGACGGCTTAATCAGCTCAGAAGTGGTGAACTAAAATGAAAACATATGACATTTTCGGCTACTCGTTTAGCGCAATAAAACTTCGCAAACTACGTGCAGCCTTAACCACACTCGGCGTAATAATCGGCATAGCCGCCATAGTCGCACTGCTTTCGATAACGCAAGGGCTGCAGGCAACAATAACCACACAGTTAAACCAAGGCTTATCCGCCAACTCGCTCATCGTTATTGCTGGCAGCGGCGGCGTTTTTGGCGGAGACAACGGAGGCTTCGGCGGTGGCGGAGGCGGTTTTGAAGGAGGAACCACTGATACTTCAGGCTTCAACCTCTACGTTAACCATAGCAGCGAAATCCAAAACCTGTCGCCTGATATTACAAGCGCCTTTGCTATTATTCAACGCTCAGGCTACGTGCAGTCAACCAATTTGAACCGCAGCGTAACCATCTACGGTGTAGACTTCAACGCTTACTCGCAAGCGTACAGCACCTTCTCAGCGGCAACTGGAACTGTACCCTTGAACCCAGCAGAAAATGATGCAGTGATCGGTTCACGCGTAAGCGACCCTAGACAGAACGGCAGTCAACTAATCATCGCAGGCGACGAAATAAGCCTGCTTTGGCTAAACGCAACCGTGCTTCCACCAGTAAACGAAACCTACACTGCACACGTTTCAGGCATACTTGATAGAATCGGCGGTTTCGGAATCGGCGGACCCTCAGACACAGGAGTTTACATTCCGATTTCCACCGCTCAAAGCTTTTTTAACACTGACCTCTCCGACATGATTATTGTAACATTAGCAAACAGCGACAAAGCAACCGTGGATAACGTTTCAAGCTTGATAACAGATTACTTCGGCAATCAAGTGACCGTTATTTCAGCTGATGCAGTGCAGTCTTTACTTACAAACGTTTTTGGCACGATTCAGCTGTTTCTCGGCGGCATCGCAGCCATCTCGCTACTGGTTGCAGGAATCGGCATAATGAATATCATGATAGTTTCCCTAATTGAGCGCACCCGCGAAATCGGCATCTTAAAGGCATTGGGCATGAAAAGCAGAACGGTGCTAACCATTTTCCTAGGCGAATCAGTAATTATTGGGTTAATGGGTGCAGTAATCGGCATCGTGGCAGGCTGGTTCTTGTCAATTATCACGGCACGCGTGCTTGGGTCAGGCATGTTCGGTGGCGGCGATAGCGGATTCGCGATTACGCCTTTGCTAACTCCAGAAGTTGTCTTTGGCGCTCTATTGTTCGGAATCGGCGTAAGCGTAATCTTCGCCTTGTATCCTGCTTGGCGAGCTTCCAAGCTAAAACCAGTGGACGCTCTAAGATACGAATAAGCGTAACCACCGCTTTCCCTTTTTTGCTTTTCCATGTTATTTCGCAAAATATTTGTACACATAAGCTTTAAGACACAAATGCAATATGCAACAGGAGAGTTTGCTGTATGAAACGCTTGTACCCTGACCAGCCCATCGTGGGCATCGGTGTAGTCATAGTGTGCGAAGGCAAAATCGTTCTTGCGCAACGTGGAAATGAACCTGGTAGGGGCAAATGGACAATACCTGGCGGTCTTGTGGATCTTGGCGAAAGCATAGAGGGTACAGTGATTCGTGAAGCTAAAGAGGAAACTTGCCTTGACGTGGAAAAGCCTCGGTTAATCGATGTGGTTGATAATGTGGAGTTTGATGAGGCAGGCAAAATAAAGTATCATTATGTAATTGTGGACTATTTTGTAACTGTTAAAGGTGGCACACTCAAAGCAGCAAGTGACGTGGTAGACCTGCGTTGGGTACCCTTCAGCGAGGTTGAAGGATACAATTTAACTCAATCTTTCCGCGACTTTTTTACGCACAACCGCGATAAATTAGAACAATACAATTCATATGCGACAGGTAACTAACAGTACAGTTTACTAATTGGTTTAAGCTACCGTGATTAATAATTTATTTTTGTTTCAATTCGCTATGACCAAGTATCTTAAAGAAATGGATTTTCAAAGCGTCGGTAATCAAGAAGGCAAGCAACGCGTAACCCCAAACGAAAGCAGCCAACTCTATTCCAATCGGATTCATGAAAACGCCGAAAACCGCCAGCAGAGTACCAATTAATTGAGTGAATTCCGTGATGTAGAATAGGTAACCTGATGGAAGCGGCCTTTCCCAAAAATGGTGAACACCTGTCCGTGCAAGGTAAATTGTGAGATGACCCGCTACGGTTAGCTTAAGAAAAATAAGTGTTTGCAGGGTGGCTAGATCTAAATGGAAGATCTCTAAACCTATGAAAAATAACGTAAAGCTTGATATTACTCCGATTACGCCAAGTAATGAGGCAACTACTAGCACGTCTCGCATATTCCAGCGAACAGGTTTGCCCTGAACCTTAACATTGTCGTAGGCAATCATCATAATGGGCAAGTCATTGAGCAACGCTAAAATCACAATCATTACAGCGGTCACGGGATAAAAGTTAAAAATTAAAATGGAAAAAGTCAAGAAAGTCAACACGCGAGTTGTCTCAGCAATACGGTAAATCGAATAGTTTTGCATGCGCTGAAAAATCTTGCGACTCTCCTTTATAGAATCAATTATCACAGAAAGCCCAGGCTTAGTGAGCACAACATCTGCGGCTGATTTTGCAGCGTCAGTAGCTCCTGAAACGGCTATGCCTGCATCGGCTTTTTTTAATGCTGGCGCATCGTTTACGCCGTCGCCAGTCATTCCTACAATGTGTCCCTTTTCCTGTAATAGCTGAACTATGCGGTACTTGTGTTCGGGAAATACTTGCGCAAAACCGTCTGCATTTTCAATCAGCCCTTTATTCTCGCTGTCAGGTTTATCAACAAAGGAAGAAGCAGGCAAAACATTTGCGCCAAGGTTTACTTCCCTTGATACTTCTTTGGCTATGGCAATATGGTCGCCTGTAACCATCTTTACGTTTATTCCCATTTTTTGCGCGTTCTTAATTGTTTCACCAGAATCATCCCTTGGAGGGTCATAAATTGCAAGCAAACCAACATAACGCCAACGAGAGTTCTCGTCTTTTTTCGCAACACCTAATGCACGATAACCTTTACTGGCAAAAGATGCAATAGTCGTATTGACTTTTAGCGCAAGTTCATCTTTGTTCCAAACAAGGTCTAAAATAACTTGCGGCGCCCCTTTGGAAACGGTAAAGCTTGCGCCATCTTTAGTTTTAACTGTTGATTCGGTGCGTTTTGAAACGGGGTCAAAGGGCTTGAAAGCTTCAATATTGCAGTTACTAAGAGCAGAAGACACAGCCTTAATGGATTTAGCGTCAGTTATCACTGCATCATCTATCGGGTCACGGTTTTCTTCTCTGGATGCCAACGCGCCAAATAACAGCACATCATCAACTTCAAAGCCCTCAAAAGATTGTACTTTTGCAACCGTTAACTCGTTTTTAGTTATGGTTCCTGTTTTGTCAGAGCATAAAACATCTACTCCCGCCAGCTCTTCTATAGCTACAAGCTTGCTTACGATTGCCTCCTTTTTAGCGAGAGCAATAGCGCCAATAGCCAGAGTTACTGTTAAAACAGCAGGTAAAGCAACTGGAATAGCGGCAACTGTCAGCACTAAGGCAAACTGAAGGATTTCAAGCGGATTGATTTGGCGGAAAAGCGAAGCAACAACAACCATAGATACCATTACAACTGCTAATGCGATAAGGTAATTTCCTATTCGAATTACTGCTTTCTGAAAATGACTCCCAGTTTTTGCTTCTTCGACTAGTTTTGCGGTTTTCCCAAAGTAACTGCTGATTCCAGTCGCTACAACGTAAGCGTCCATTTCTCCTTGCCGAACTATCGACCCAGAATATGCTACGTCTGAGAGGTGCTTTTCATTAGGCAACGATTCACCAGTAAGTGCTGACTCATCTAAAAACAAATAGTCGCCCTTCATTAGTTTGGCGTCAGCTGGAACTATGTCGCCTAATCTAACCCTAATTACATCGTCTGGAACAAGTTCTCTTGACGGTATTTCCCGCCAAACGCCGTCTCTTAAAACCCGCGCTTTGGGAGCTAAACGTTTCTTCAAAAGGGCGATTGCGTTTTCAGCTTTGTGCTCCTGCCAAAACCCAACCACTGCATTAGCTATTAAAAGAGTAAAGATAATTGCAAAGTCCTCCCACCGCTGAATAATCAAAGATAAAATGGCGGCGGCTTCAATCATCCAAGGAATTGGATCCCAAAAATAGCCTAAAAACTTTAGGATTGGGTTGACTTTTCGTTCAGGAATTTCGTTTGGTCCGTACTGCTCTAATTTTTTTGCTGCTTCGCTTGAAGAAAGACCACTGTTATCGTTACTTTGAGTTGATGTTTTTCTAGAAATTGCTGGTGTTTTAGAAGACAAAAAAAGAAGTACCTCTAACTAAAATTAGTAAAGAAACTTCAACTTAAGGATTTACAAAATGATTAAGTAGTGAAGAAAAGTCTAGTTTCACCCATTGTTTTAATGTCTAAGGCACGCACTTTGGCAACTATCGGAAAGTCCCTCACGACCTTGCCCAGTGTGAGGCAGTGGTGGGGCGGCAAGTCACGGGCGATGCCGCGAACTGTTTCTGCGTCCACTCGTGCGGCTCGGCTGACCACGTCGAGGTCATGTTCGTTTGTAAAGTTGAACAGGAATATGTTGTCTGCTTGACGGTAAATCGTCTCTTGAATCGTGTCAGGCTGATTTGTTATGAAGGTCGTGAATATGCCGTAGTGGCGCATGCGCGTTACAATGTCGTCCCAGTAGGTTTCGCGCAGGTATAAGTGGGCTTCTTCAGCAAATAGGAAAGCCGCTTTAAGCTTCCAATTGGACAGGGAATCAACCAGCTTGCCCAACACGTATTCGACGACGATTTGGCGGTCAATGTTTGATGTATTCTTGAGGTTAACGACTATTGCGCCGCCATGCTCTTTGGCTCTCAGCAGGGTCTCTTCAAGCAAGGTAGCTTCTCCTGGGCAGTCAGTGAAAAAACCCGAGTTAGAAAGCGAATGAAAACGAGAGTTTAACGCGTCTCGGACATGCTGATTGCAGGTTAAGTCGCGGATGGCTTCCCCTAGTTGCTGCATGTTAAGTATGCCTCGTTCTTTGAGCGACTTCCACAAACGCCGAAATTCCCGTGCGGAAGTTCCAGGCAAATGCAGTGCATGCACCAGTATCCCCATCACCGTGTTAAGTGGCAACTGCTCAAGGGCTACTTTGAAGTTTTGTGACGGCGTTAGCGTGTGGATTTTGTCATAGTACATATTGCGTCTGCCATCATTAGTCAATCCCAAGCTGCTGTATTCGCCGTTCAAATCAAAGATAACAACTGTTGCCTTGTAGCCGACTAGATTTACCATTAAAAGCTTAGAGAGGTGAGATTTGCCGCAACCTTTCTTTCCTGTGATAATGTTTAGTGTGCCGTCAATACATGAAGCATCAATAGTTAGTAGCGAGGAGTCTTTGGTGCCGCCAAGGGTGATTGGGAGTTTACCGTCGACCTTTGCCAATTTCATAAGCAGGGGAATTGAGAGCTTTTTAATGGTAGACTGAGAACGGCTGGGAAGCCAACTGCTGCTGGGGCTTAAGCTATCGTTTTCAAAAGTAGCCCTTATCTTGCAGATTAGCAAACTGGCATCCTGAATATATGTTATGTGCGGTGCGATTTCTAAGGGGTCGATGTCTTCGCCCTGCAACGGTTCACCGCCATCTGGAAGCGTGCGCAACAACTCTTCAAGTACACCTGGAACCGCGGCAAACTGGACATCAATCACCTGTACAATCAAAGCTTTTGCTGCATACCCATCCTCAACCAGCAAATAATCACCCTTCTCGGCGCTTTCCATGGGGAAACTGATGATTTGAAGAATATTTCCTTCTTTCTTGTAGAGTTTCATCAGCAAATCTCTCCTTTGCCGAATGGACCAAACAAAAGTTTGTGCATATCTGGTCGATTGATGATTTGGATGCCGTGCTTTCGGGTGATAAAATGCTGCATGGCTAAAACTTCGTTGGCTGTGAAAGTGCACAGTATATGTGAGAGCCGCAGTGTTTCGGGGTAGCTTTGGCTGTAAACGTCATTGCCAAGCAGTTTCTGGATGGCTTCTATTCGCGTCTGCACTTCAGTTTCGTGGTCAATGTCTAAGCGGAAAGCCAAATTTGCTTTATTCAACCTTGCAACATAAACATCGCCAAGTAGCACGGTCGGAGCTTTTGAATACATGCCCGTTGTCTCTAGCAGGTACGGCGGTTCCTGATTAGGCAATTTGTCAGTTATAAGGTGACCATTGGTTCTAAGCGTGGTTGCTTTCGAGAACGCCAAAACTGTAGTGCAGTTTCTACGTGCGAGGCTTAAGATTTCTTTTAGGCGCCTTGTTGGCGTATCAATGGTACCTGCGGTTAAGGAGCCGTCAAACAGCAGAACGCCTGACTTTACGGTTTTAGCGAGCATGGTTTGTAGCCACCGCTCAAGAAGGCTAGCAAGGCGTGTTGGCATCTGTAGTAAATTCGGCGTTGCTATGTGACCAGTTGGCGCGTAGCTGGTGTTGAAGTACGCCTTTTCCAGCGTGTTGTAGACTTGGTTTTTGTTTTCTTCGGTTATGTGAAAAACAAACGGTCCTAGCCGTGTGTATTTGTAGGTGCGGTTTTGTCGCCAAACTGTTGCGCCGCGGATGGCTATGATTAATCCGCTTTGGGTTTCGCCGATTTTTATGGTTGAGGTGTCTATGGCGGCGATTATTGTTTCTTGGTGGTTTGGTTTTAGGGTGATTGGTTGTGGTTTTAGTTGCAGTGTGTAGGGGTTGTGTGGGGGGATGTTGATTTGTCGGATGTTTTGTGTGTTTGGCTGCATTGGGTTGGGGTGCATTTGCCTTAGTGAGTTTAGGCTTTGTTCGTGGAAGCGTTGGGGGAGGGTTGTGTCGATGCTGGGTTGTGGAAAGTTATAAGTGGGAGTTACTGTATATTGTTCAATCACCATGATTCACCAATATTCAATAGTGTTATTGGTGAAATATTTAAAAATTGTGCATGCGCATCTTGCACAATTCAATATACAATAGGTGTAAATTTGACACAACCACAGCAAAACCCGCCATTACGCGTAAAAATGAAAATCGGCGACATAGAATTCGAAATAGAAGCCCAACCAAACCAAATCCAAACCGCCGTCGACCAAATCCTCGCCACAGTCACCGAACGCCTAAAAAACACAAACCTCGCCCAAGCAGTCGAACGACCAGCCCCACTGCCACGCGCCGAAACCTGCAGAGGCGTAATCCAAAAACTCTGGGAAGAAAACTATTTTACCGAACCCAAAAGCCTCGACCAAGTTCACACAGAATTAGCCAGACGCGGATTCCACTACGACCGAACAGCAGTAGCCCACGCGCTAGTAGATTTAGTAAAAGATGGAATTTTAACGCGCATAGGTAAACCACGACGCTACCAATACGCGCAAAAAAGACCTCCAACCTAAGCTCGATTTTCTTTGAATCGGGGTTTTAGATAAGTTTATACATTTTTGAGAGATATGTTATACTGTATTTTAGAAATCATTTTGTTGGAGGTGAATTTTTATGCCAGATATAGTTGATGCCGCTGTTTCTTCAGGCAATTTCAACACTCTTGTAGCAGCGGTAAAAGCAGCAGGTCTTGTTGACACCCTAAAAGGTCCTGGACCCTTCACAGTTTTTGCGCCAACCGATGAAGCATTTGGCAAGCTTCCTGCAGGCACAGTTGACTCGCTACTGAAGGATATTCCAAAACTGAAGAACATTCTGATGTTTCATGTTGCTGAAGGAAAAATGTTGGCAACGGACCTAGATAAGCATGAGTATTTGCAGGCGCTCAATGGTGGAGAACTGAAAATTGATAATAAACGTTGGCATCTTCATCGACACATGAAAGTTAACGATGCAAGCATCATAACTCCCGACATAGTTGTGGATAATGGAGTTTGCCACGCAATCGACAAGGTCCTTATACCAAAAACCGTTGAAACAAAAACAATGTAAACCTAAGCAATATTATCCTTTTTTGTTTCTTTTTTAATTGTTTGAAGGCTTTTTCTTGGGCTATGAGCGCTATCACCTGAGGTAACCTATTGAGGCTGAAGCTTCCCTTATTCTTTTACCCCGAAAACGGCGTCAAAGATAATAGTGCATTTGTCATATGACATGAACATGAGTCCTTTGATTAAGCAACCAGGTGTTTTCATTGAAGAGATTTCAGTTGGAACGCGTCCGATTCAAGGCGTGAGCACGAGCACTGTTGCGTTCGTTGGGGAAACGCAAAAGGGTCCAACTGCTCCGACGCGGATCACAAGTTGGCTTCAATTCCAAAAAGTTTTCGGCGGCTACTTTGGCAGCGACAAATACTTGCCTCATGCAGTTGAAGGATTCTTTTTAAATGGTGGTCAACGCTGCTACATTCGGAAGACTGATAGTGATGATTACTCAACTGCGCTTGTAGAGTTAGAAGGGCTTGACGAGATTGCTTTAATTTATTCGCCTAATGCCCAAGCCGTGCCAAATCTTGCAGATTTACTGATTGACCACTGTGAACGCTTACGCAACCGTTTTGTCATTTTAGACTCAATCAAAGGGCAAACGCCTTCAAGTGTTTCTAAACCAAGGCGCGCATCATCATACGCTGCATTATATTATCCCTGGATTAAAATCCGACAAGAGGCAACTCGCGGACTCTACACGGTTCCTCCTGGCGGTCACATCGCAGGCATTTTCGCTCGTACAGACAGCGAAGTAGGAGTACATAAAGCACCAGCAAACCAAGTTGTCAAAGGCGCAATGGGCTTAGAATTTTCGGTAAACGCTGCTCAACAAGACACCCTTAATCCTCAAGGCATAAACTGCATTCGTTCTTTCACGGGCAGGGGAATTCTTGTCTGGGGTGCACGGACACTTACAAGCGATCTAGAGAGCAGGTATGTTAACGTGCAAAGGCTCCTAATATATTTTGAACAATCAATCAAGAGAGGCACGGCATGGACAGCATTTGAGCCAAATAATGAGGCAACATGGGCTAAAGTGAGAATGGCGTCGGAGAATTTTCTTTATACTTCTTGGCATGATGGACAGTTGATGGGTGCAAAGCCGCAAGAAGCCTACTTTGTTAAGTGCGACCGTAGCACTATGACGCAAAATGACATAGACAATGGCAAGTTAAATATTCTCATCGGCGTTGCACCAATAAGACCAGCTGAATTTATCATCTTGCGAGTACAACATACAGCAACTAAATAGTAGAAAACAACAACGAAGTTTATCATGCACTAACCCGTTTGTCTTCAACAAGCCTTTTATTTCCCCACAAATAATTAATTCCTCAAGGAGTAATTTCTATGGATTTTAAAGGAAGCCAAACAGAAAAAAACCTGCTATCCGCATTTGCAGGCGAATCACAAGCAAGAAACCGATACACATTCTTTGCCAGCGTAGCCAAAAAAGAAGGCTATGAACAAATCGCCGCAATCTTTGAAGAAACCGCAGCCAACGAAAAAGAACACGCGGAACTATTTTTTAAGCATCTCAAGGGTGGACTGGTGGAAATCCAAGCATCATATCCCGCTGGAGTAATCGCTTCAACTGCAGACAACCTTAAAGCTGCTGCTGAAGGAGAGAAACTCGAGTGGGGCACGCTGTACCCAAACTTCGCCGACATCGCAGAAGAAGAAGGCTTCAAAGATGTAGCAACAACGTTTAGGATGGTTGCTCAAGTGGAAGCCTACCATGAAAGACGCTACAACAAGCTCTTTGCCAACGTTCAGCAAGGCAAAGTCTTCATGAAGGACCAGCCAGTTAAATGGAAATGCAGAAACTGCGGCTACGTTTTCGAAGGCACTGAGGTTCCAGACAAGTGCCCAACTTGTGCACATCCAAAATCTTACTTTGAGATTTGGACGGAAAACTATTAACCCACAATTTTTTTCTTTGTTTTTTATCCCACACTGATTATGTCAAGGTTTGGTTCCAAAAAATGACCTTACTGTAGGAGCGGTTTAATTCGGTATAGTCCAAGTTATCATCGTAGACGATGTTAAAACGTGAACCATACGTTTGCTCCAAAGCATTTACGTCGTCCCAAATTTTCTCAGATAACTCGTCAGCGCTAAACAAGCCCCAAATTGTATCCTG
>CAYMLF010000024.1:7488-17589 GCA_964391275.1 uncultured Candidatus Bathyarchaeia archaeon | reverse complement strand
CATGTACCGAATCCGACACATTCCAGTAGTTGATGACGAGGGAAAACTGGCAGGGTTAATTTCGCTAAGACACCTTATTGACGAATTCTTTGAAATCATACCGTCAACACGCTCTCAATTCTAAGTTAGGGGTTAATGTTTTTGAAGCGTTATGAAGGCAACCCAATTCTTGAACCAATAGCAAAACACAGTTGGGAGTCACGATTAGTGTTTAACGCCGCCGCCGTCCTAGTCGATAAACAGGTGCACCTTTTGTATAGGGCAATGGGTAACGACCGCATATCACGATTAGGTTATGCCGTCTCCGCTGACGGTTACACCATAAATGAGCGTTTGCCAGAGCCTGTTTTGACGCCGTCAAGTGCTGAAGAGAAGGAAGGCTGTGAAGACCCCCGAGTAACTTTGATAGATGACAAGCTGTATGTGGCTTACACTGCCTTTGGAGATTACGCTCGAGACAAAGTATTCCAAATAGCCCTAACAAGCATATCAACAAACGATTTTTTAAGCAAAAAATGGTGTTGGCAAGACAAGTCCTTGCCGTTTCCTGGAATAAGAAACAAAAACGCCTTACTGTTTCCCAAAAAAATAAACAATCAATACGTAATGTTTCACCGTTTAGACCCCGACATTTGCATTGCCAAATCAAGCGACCTGCAAAATTGGCAAGGGTTAAGATTTGTAATGGGGCCTAGACTTGACAGTTGGGATTCACTGAAGGTAGGCACGACTGGTCCACCTATGGAGCTCAATGAAGGCTGGCTTTTTCTTTATCATGGGGTGAATTTCGAGAAAACCTATTGCCTCGGCGTTGCTCTTTTAAATAAAAACAACGTTGAAGAGGTAATTTACCGCTGCAAAGAACCAATCCTAAAACCTGAGACGGCATACGAACGTTTTGGAGACGTCAGGAACGTCGTGTACAGTTGCGGCTTTGTAGCTTTAGACGATAAAATCTTGGTTTATTATGGCGGAGCTGATAGCGTGCTTGGCGTGGCAACGTATGATCTAGCTGAGTTACTGCCAAAAAAATAATCGCTCTCTAATGCAATTATGTTTTCCGCGTTCTTGCATTCCCGATTGATTTTCTCACCTCTTCAGCAATGAACACTGAACTTGAAACAAGCACAATTACAATCCAATCCAACAAGGAAAGGCTAGTTGTCCCAAAAGCGGCTTGGAAAAACGGCAGCTCTGTTACCAAGACCTGCAGCAAAAAGGAAGCCCCAAAAGCTAACAGCAGATACTTATTGGATAAAGGACCCAGCTTGAAGAAAGATAACCTTCTAGACCTGCAGTTTAAAGAGTTAAAAACTTGAAATAACGCAATAGTGACAAATGCTAATGTTTGTGCTCGAATGGTGTCTCCGCTGTTTAAGCCGTTGGTGAAAAGCCATAGTGTACCAATCGCCATGAAAGAGCCTACAAAGATTATGTTAAGTCCCATTTCACGATTGATTATTCGTTCCTTAGGCTTTCTTGGCGGAGAATCCATTACGTTTTCTTCTTTTGGTTCTAAAGCCAACGGAATAACAAGCAAGCCATCGGTTACAAGGTTAACCCATAATATTTGAACCGCAGTAAAAATTAACGGTGCATTCGGCAATAAAATTAATGCAGCTAAAATAGTAATTATTTCGCCCGTGTTGGTGCTGATCAAGTATTTTACGACCTTGCGTATATTCTCAAAAATCACGCGTCCCTCTTCAACAGCGCTAACAATGCTTGCGAAATTATCATCCGTCAAAACCATGTCAGCAGTCTCTTTGGTAACATCTGTTCCAGTAATTCCCATGGCTATGCCAATTTCAGCAGCCTTCAAAGCAGGGGCGTCATTCACTCCATCGCCTGTCATAGCCACCACATTTCCTTGGCGACGAAGGGCTTCAACAATTCTAAACTTATGCGTCGGAGACACACGCGCAAACACCGTTGTCTCTCCAATCACTTCATCTAACTGTTCATCGCTCATGGCATCCAAATCCACGCCAGTCAAAGCCCTAGATGAACCTGCAATCCCCAACTCCTTTGCGATAGCCTCACCAGTCAGCTTATGATCGCCTGTTGCCATAACAACTTTGATCCCCGCTCGTTTACACAAAGCAACCGCAGATTTAGCTTCACTTCGAGGCGGGTCAATCATGCCCGCAAAACCGACAAACACCAACTTTGCACGTTTATTCTTTAGTTCTTCTTTAGTCTTCTCAAGCTTGCCGACTTCATAAACTTGGTAAGCGACTGCGAGGATCCTCAGGGCTTGACTTGCTAACTCTGTGCTGACCGCAAGGTATTCTTTCCTTTTTGCTTGCGTTAACTCTTTAATTGCTTGATCATCTACTACATCGCTGCATAGAGGTAATATCGCTTCAGGCGCGCCTTTAACAAAGACACGCAATTCATCTTTCCTCTGATGAAAAGTTGCCATGTAACGCTCTTTTGGATCAAAAGGAATTTCGTCAACTCTGGGCAGTTCAGACTCAAGCTTTTCCTTTTTCATACCTGCCTTAGCAGCGGCAACGATTAAGGCTCCTTCAGTGGGGTCACCGTTTATCTCCCAGTGAACTCTTTCTTCAGTTTCTACTCGCTTAAGAGTAGAGTCATTGCATAACGCTCCAACACGAAGCAGAAGACTAAGCGGTTTATCCTGTGCTACATCGATTGGTTTGCTCTCAACCTCAAATTTACCTTCAGGGTTAAAGCCTTCACCCGAGACATCGATAATTCTTTCGTTAACAAAGACTTTTTTAGCGGTCATTTGATTGGTAGTTAATGTGCCAGTCTTGTCGGTGCAGATTACGGTTGTTGACCCTAAAGTGTCAACTGCCTGTAGCTTTCTGATTAGAGCGTTGCGTTTAGCCATTCTGCTCACGCCAATAGCCAATGTCACCGTTAAAACTGCTGGCAATCCTTCAGGAATAGCTGAGACGGCAGTGGCTAAGGCAAATAGAGACGTCTCAAACAAGTCAAAACTCCGCAAAGTCGCAAGGGCAAATACTGCGACGCTCGCCAACAACGCGAATAACCCTAGTTTCCTGCTCAAGTCCTTGGTTCGCTTCTGTATAGGCGTCTCGACTCTCTTGGTGCTCTTGATTAGCTCGGCGATTTTACCAATTTCCGTTTTTAAACCTGTGGCGACGACTACAGCTCTGCCTCTACCTTGAACAATAATCGTCCCTGAAAAAGCCATGTTTGCCCTGTCAGCCACTGACAACTCTATGGGGAGCGGCTTGACATTTTTATTTGAAGGCTCCGACTCACCGGTCAACATGGATTCGTCAATTTCAAGGCTAATGGCTTGAAAAATTCTGGCGTCAGCAGGCACTTTATCGCCTGCTTCCAACATAATTACATCTCCAGGGACTATGTCTTTAGCTTTAACCTTAACTATATTCGGCTCGTTTGTTTGAGGGTTTTTTCTAATTACCTTTGTTTCGGGCCCAGCCATTGATTTTAAGGCTTCAAGTGCTGTTTCAGCTTTGTACTCTTGAAAAAAACCTATGAATGTATTTAGAACTATTACAGCTGCAATTACAATTGCGTCAATCACATGTGCAACCGCAAGTGAAATCAACGCAGCTATAATCAAAACTCCGATGAGCGGATTCTTGAGTTGACTTAAAAACAACGTTAACTTCGACGCACGTTTCTCTTCTTCAAGTTCATTGGCGCCATATTGAGATAACCGCTCTGTAACCTCCGACTGTGTTAGTCCTTGCTCAGATGTCTTTAGTCCATTAAACGCTTCTTGAACGTTTAGGCTATGCCAAGACTCTTCCTGTGCCAACTATAACACCCCATTCACAAAAAATCAGTTATAAAAATTCACTCAAGTATACTCAACCATCAATTTATTCATTGAGACAAAATTACAAAAAAGCTACCCTCAACCGCCCTTTCATTGCATAAGACTGCTAATCCTGTTTTGCTTCTTGCATCAATTAGCTTTTCAAAAGAAAGCGTGTGTTTCGGTTTGTGGACAGACTGTACTAAACGTTGGAATTAAAACAAGCAGGGCTCAAATATGCTACGGTGAATTGAAATGACTAGTCACAAAGAAAAAATCATGCTAGCGCTAGCAATAGCTTTGTCAATAACGCTTGTTTGTTTACTAGCCGCTTGCCTATCTAATGCGATTACAGTAAATTCTTACTACAGTTATGATTTCGAAGGTTTTGCTTGCCAAACAGATGGCAGCAACCCCTTTACTGTTTGGGCGCATGTCAATCTGCGAGATGGCATGAGTAAACCAGAAGCTGTGATAGTAGCCACAAAAGTCTTTGCACACGAAACACCAAACGCCATATTCACAATTAAAACTGCAACCACTGACGATGCAGGAAACTGGATTGTAGAGTTTTCATGCGGAGTAGGGCAGGAACCTCTTGTTCACTACCTCAACGTGAAATAAACCCGATTTACCAAAAAACGCTCTATAACCGATACCTCTAACCATTTACTACTCAAATTATAGACATCTTGTTAAGCATTCAACTCTTGAATAAAAAAGGGGGAAATTTTAGGTTTTCCTTAGTGCCTGCGAATTATGAGCACAGTAGCTATGGCTATCGCGATGATAATGGCAACTACCCCAATGGCTAATCCATAATAGAGAGGTGTCATATCGACCGTTGTTCCAGGAGTCGGTGTTGCTTCTGAACCTGTCGGTGCTAAACCAACCGCAATCGTGGTTGCCGCGCCAGAACTGCCATATGAGTCGTCTCCTGCAAAGGACGCAATAATTTGGTAGGTTCCAGTGTCTGGCGGCACCCATTCGATGCCAAACGTGCCGTAGTAACCGTTAGTGGTAACAGTGCCAACTTCGTATGATGTACCGTTTGCATCCATAGCAGTCAGCGTTACTGGAACTCCAGTTATGGTTTCGTTATGCCATATCCCATCAATCGGCATTTGTTTGTGAATGTATTCCATCTGCAGAGCCATTGATTCTTTAGATACACATGGCGTGCCTGGCTGAGCAGGTGACATGTCAAGAACAGTTCCCGTGATGACTACTCCGTTTCCCTTGAGCACTACAGTGCCTGGCGCTGTTAAGGTGGTTACGGTTTTGCCTTTGCCAAAAACGTACATGTAGCCGTCGCTTCCGCCAATTGACAAGTACCCGTCAGCTACGGGTCCCACGTCGGTTGTGTGCTTGGAACCGCCGCCTGGCAAACCAACTTTCCATATGCCTTCGCCTGTTGTAGCATTAATGCAGTGAACCTGCCACCCTCTAGTGATGGGAACTGTTGCAGAGTGTTCTGTATTGTAAATGTAGTATTTTCCGTCAGCGATTCCACCGCCGATGTTTGTTGAATAAGCCGTTGTTCCATTAGAGTTAACATAAGGTGTCTCGTACGCTGAAGCAGCAATCGGTTGATATTTCCATGCTAATTTGCCATCGGTCCAGTTGAAAGCGTAAATTGCAGTGTAAGCGTTCCTATACAGCAAGCCGTAAGCTGACAGCACATTGTAGCCTCCAAACCCAGGCTCGTCCCATGGATAATCAAATCTGTCGCTTCTCCAAGCAACGTTTCCAGAGTTCAAATCCAACGCTACAAAGTATCCCTGCTCACTTAACATAGCAAATTTTCCGTGGTCCGCATAGTTAGTGCTACTGCTGTATTCCCATTCAGGAATCGAGACATTCCACAAGAGTTGACCAGTTCTTATGTTGGCAGCAGCAACGTTTGTTATGTTAGGCGCTCCTGAAACGAAGCTTTTTGCTGTCAAAGCTGATATGCCCACATTATAGTCAGTGTTGTCTGGCAGGGTATTCCATGGCCAGGTTATATTGCTTTGAATTCTTGTTGAAAAGTTTGCTGAAGTTCCAAACGTTGTCCAGTTAATTAGTCGGTACCTGTTAGCAGCCGAAACGTTTGCGCCAAGGTCCTGGACGCCCAAGCAGTGTCCGTTCATGTAGTATGTGCCTCCAGTGCCAGTCATTGGTGCAATCGAAATGTTAGCAACCATCGCGCCGGTCCATGGGTCATACCTTCGCAAGTAACCCCCGCTTATAGACAGAAAGTTAATCGCTGTTAACTGCTCAGCGGTTATGGAAACCTGTCCGCCTGGCAAGAATCCCCTGTTAAAGTATTCAATCACATTGGGCGCTGATTCGCCTGCTTCTAATGGTCGCTCCCAAATTAATTCGCCTGTACGGTAATCATAGCATTGCCAGTAAGGTACGGCTGTTTTTCCACTTCCAGGCTGCGATATGTCTTTTCCTGCGTATGCGTCAAAACCATTGTAGATGTAAGCTCTTCCAGCATAAACAATCGTTGGAAAACGTCCAACACCGCTGCCGCTAAAAATAGTTACATCAGCGACTCCAAACCCATAATCGCCGCCTACAATGCCGCCAATGCTGTACTGTCGTTTCCAAGCAACGTGTGCGCTATTTGGTCCTTGAACCCAAGGCGTAAAGGTTCCTCTCCATGGGCCGCCCATTCCCGTTATCTGGTATCCGCCCCAATATGGGTTAGTGTCAGGGTAGAGCAGGTCCCACATGGGTCCTCCGCTTGGTCCACGCCATGGGAAATCTCCTGAAATTGTCCACCATTCCCTGTATTCGTAAGGAACGGGTCTTGTCCAGTAGTCGGTTGGAAGCGGCATTGTTGGGTAAGAGGGAACGATGTCTTCTTGCACTGTCAAAGTCATTTCTTTGCTTGTTGAAGGATTGTAATAAACTGATTCTGTGTAAACTGTGCCGCCGCTGGTTGCGTTTATAATGTAACCGTCAAGGTATCGCCCTGCTGGGAAATAGACGCCTGGAAAATCAAGTTTGAACGTCCATGTGCCAAGCTGATCAGCAACGTATTCAAACCATGCTGTGCCATCGGCGACGTAAGAGTTCATTGTGATTACTTCTTGGGATGCGTCAGGCTTTATGATTGTTACTTTTAAGTTTGGGAAGTTACGGTTTGCGTTTGGCGCAGGTACTGGAAACAAGTTGACTATGAAGATTTGGTTTAAGCCAACTACTGCTGGTCTAATGCTAATGTAGGATACTGTGTTGACAGTAAAGTTTGGAGTTACGCCGGGTTGGAGCGGTCCACTGACGCCTGAACCTGAACCTATAACTGTTCCGCCATGTGGCTCCTCTTGCGCTTTAACATCGACGTGATAGTTTGCCATAGCCATTAAAGATGCAAGCAATAGAATTGCTAGTATCGCAACTATTTTCGATTTATTTTTTAGAAAAAGCATTCTAGTTTCTCCTTTTAATTACTAGAATTGCTACCATTTTAATGACGATTAGTTCTAATAAGGCTTTTCTGAGAAAGAGACCTCCACTTATCCTCGGAAAGAGTAGTTGAAGCACACGCAAATATAATTAAAAAAGATAGGAGTTATTGACGTTTTATCGGTGCAAAAGTTATTTCGATTTCGCCCCATCCACTCTCAACTGGTGCCGCCTCTTGCTCACCCGTAACTGGCGCTTTCACCGGTAAATCTTCGGGCCTAAAAGCGACACGAACCTTGCTGTAGACGCTAAAGTTTTTAGGCAAGTCACGTTCAATTACAAAACCTGTTCTTTGAACTAGCGCTTTGCGGATATTATCTGTGGTCATTTCTCCAGTCGCTGTTTCAGGTAGCTTCTTCTTCCCAGCCTCAATGCTTAGTTTTACAGGTATTTTTACGCGCAGGTTCTCAATGCTCAGTAATGCCGAACTTTTTCCAAGCTCTGTGCCTTCCGTGTTGGCGACTGTACTGATGTAATCAAGAGCGCTTTGCACTTCGTTATGTATGGAAAGTATGGCTTCGGTTAGGTAGGACGCGTTTTTTTCGGTCGCTTGACTCATGGTACCACCGTCTTAAAAGTTATTTCAACTTCGCCTAGAACGTCTGCTTTAAGCGATAAAAATTCGGGCTTGTTCACGTTTACTGGTTGCGCTATTAATCTGCGTATGCCTGTGCCGCTGATTTTTGAGCCTGTAGTGCTTTTTTGTGTCGAGGTTTCTGCTTCTAATCTGAGCATTAGTTTGGAGCTAATGTGTCCATTGTCAACGTACACTCTTGGAATACCCCTAGCGATTACTGCTTTAAGCACGTTTAGGTGTTGCGCAGCTAAGGAAAGCTTTACTGCATTACTAATGTGGGCATAGCCTGTTTCATTTATTACAAGCTTGTTTTGGCTCGATGAGACATCAGCCTTGAGGATTTTGTAGCCAGTTTTCTTTAGTATCGCTGGCTCTTCGCTTTCTTTGTTTGCAGTGTAGGGTTCGCCTGCATCCACAGCGCTTTTTTCTGCCTTGGTTTCATGCGGAAATAATCGAATCACTTCTGCTCTGATGAGATCGTCATTGAGGTTTTCTTTTGCATATTCTTCAAGTGATAATTGTGCCTGCTGCTCTAGTTGTGCTGCCTGTTTTTCTTGTGTTAATATCGAGGCTACTATTGCGTTGAGGGTTTCAGAAATAAGGGTGGAGGCGAACTCAGCAAAGCCCAACTCTGTTACTTTTGCAATGCTGGTTGCCATGTCTTGAACCGCCTTTATGGACCCATTGACTGATAGTCTGTTTTGAAATTAATTTGGACGCGCCCGTAAATCTGCACTTGGCTTCCTGAGATGTCACGGTTTGTCTCTTTGGCAGTGGAAACGTGCATTGTATGGAAGTTTGTTGAGGCTGAAGCTTTCACCCAAAGGCTGGTTAATTTGCCCGTGCCTGCTGAAGCTCTGGCTGAAAATGATGAGCTGTTATAGCTGTTCTTAGTTGATTCGTAGAATGTTGAACCGTAAGTGTTGAAGGTTAACCTGGTTTCAATGACGCCGTTTTCCACGACAAGACGCAAAACACCCATCTTCACCATTTCCTTAAGCAAACTGTATTTATCAGCGGCAATTCGGGTTGCAACAGCTTCCAGAATAGCGTCTAAAGCGTTCTGGTCACTGATGGTTGTTGCAGTTATGGCGGGGCTTTCTTGAACGGCTGGAACAATCAACGCTTTGTTTAAGGTTTCAGCATCTGCCGATGACAGGGTTGCACCTATTCTAACTTTAGTTTTGGTCTCACTTGAAGGGTCAGGAAGTACTCTTGCAAGCAATTGAAGAACCATCTCGCCGCTTATGTCATCTTTTGTATCGTTTATGTAATCAGATAATGATTTTGAAACGGCTTGTAGTAATTCCACGTATGCTTCTGTCTGCCTGATGTTTGCGGCAATTAACGCGTCAAAAACGTCGGTGACTAACTTGGCTGTGAACTCTGGGAACTTTATTTCACCCAGTCTTGTCGCTTCGCTTACTGCGACGGATGTTCCTGCCAAATTAGTTAACCTCCACAAAATCATTTGAACTGGTTATGCTTCTGTGTGGATTTGCTTTAGATTTTTCATTGCTAAATAGGGCTGGCATTTTATCACAGCGCCAAATTGAGCAAGCAAGCACTAATAAGACTTACGAAACACTTACAGCCTGCGATTATTGTAGAACAGACAACCACATTATCAAAAAAGAACTAGCCAAAACACTGCTCTATTGTGTTTGTATAACGTAAAACACGTACCGTAATCTTAGAGTATTTTTGAACAGTAATTTCTAATCCTTCAACTTCTACTACTGCAAGCGATTGCTTATCGCCTTAGTATTATTGGTAATCCACTTAAAATTTACTAACTTTAATCAGTTGAGCAAACAGATCAACGGAGATTGGTTTCTTGTTCTCCCCATATGTCATGCTGTGGCTCGTTGGAGATGAACTTTCGGATAAGAACCCAATCGATTGAGGTAACTGAGTATAGTTTTAATCCTGCGTTGTCAGCTGAAAACACTGCGCCCATAGCTACTGTTGGGACATTAGTGCTTATGGTTGCCTGAAGCGCATCATTACAGTAGAAAAGGACATTTGTGGTTCCGTTGCGTTGTATCTCGTAGGTGCATAATGTTGCTGCTGCAGGAGCCTTGCTTGACATGTCAATTCTTGTTGCTTTGAAGTTTGCCTTGTTTCGAAAGGTCCAAGCGTAGAACTGGGCTTCTTGGCTGACCAATGCATAATTTGGGTATTCATCTGTTCTTCCACCTTGTTTGTCAGTAGTGTTATATATGGTACCGAAGCCATGGTGAGTCCAGCGTTCATTTCCCTGTTCAATCACAAAGAAATG
>CAYMLF010000024.1:0-7388 GCA_964391275.1 uncultured Candidatus Bathyarchaeia archaeon | reverse complement strand
ATGCCATTTCGAAGGTTCAAGAACTGTGCCGGAAAAGTCATCAGCGAAGGGAAAAGTTTTCTCCATATTGCTTACGCTTGAAACCGTGCTGTTACCGTAATAGAGGTATATCTTTTGATTAGTGTCTAGGTTATCGTTTATTTCTACCCAGAAGACCGCGTAATCCTTGTCTTTTTTTGTTTCAAGCCAATAATCAAGTAGTGTTACGCCATCATTTGCTGTGAATCTTATATCGTCGAAGTTTGGTTGGCAATTTGACTCAAGGTGAACGTTTTCGTTGTTATCTGGGCCTGATGGGTAGTGAGTTATGATTTTTGTCTGATAATTTGTACCTGCCCCTGGTGACCCGTTAATTATGTGACTTTTTCTGTAATTCCATCCTCTGAGCCAGTTTTTGTTTTCTGGGATTTGAAAGCTAGTCTGCGTTGAGTTCAGAAAGACTACAACTACAACCGAAATTACTATGCCAATTATGCAAATTGTAACAAATAGTATATTTTTTCTCGACATAAGAAATCACTCTAGATAGTGATATCAAATCAGATGGTGAGACTGCTCTACATTCAAAACTGCTCTACACTATAGGTATTTATGGCGGTATATTTAATTTAGCTTGATTAAGTTCTAAACGTTCGTTTGTATTTTTCAATGCGTAAAAAGTGCTAAAGCTTAAGGGCTCGCCAACTTACACGGAAGCCCTAGGATAAATTCTTATGTACTTCTACTGTTTAGCATACAGGAAGGCAACCTGTATGGCAGAAGATGCAGAATCAAGAATAAGACAGGATTTGATAGCTGAAATCGCAAACCTTGAACAAACCTACCGTTTAATAAAACGCAATCTTGCAGCAGTAAATTACGACCCTGCCGCCGTCGGTGCAAGCATAAAGGATTTCAAAGACAGCCTAAGCCGAGCCAGCGCTTACACCTTGGCATTCTACAATCTTCACGGGCAAATAGTAAAAATCCCTTGGGAACAGCTTTTCACGACACTTGATTATGCGTTGGCTACTGTAACTGTTTCGCCGCCGCAGAAGCAGAAAACCGCTGTCCAAACTGTAATTTCAATGGCTCAATCAGACTTCGAACAAGTATTAACTTACTTTGCGGCTCTCAAAGAATCCCTAAAGTAGCTGTCTAACTTTCACTCTTTTCCACTTTGAATGGGGCAAGATATATAATCGCACATTAACACCATCTCGTTCACCATAGATGGGTGCATTCAGAAGGATGGAGTTACCGCAGACAAAAATCACTTGGAAAACCGTGATTTTTCCTTTAGTCGGCATTGTAGCGTTCTTTATCTATATTTACCTATTCCAAGTTGACATCCCCAGCATCCTAAATACGCTAAAAACGATAGATTTGTTGCCCTATGGAGTGGCTGCGGTTCTAAGTGTTCTTGAGATTCTTTTTTTCTCTATATCATGGCGTGTGTTGGCAAACTTTCTGTACATTAAACTGTCAGTTAAGCGTTCGTACTTGTTTGTTTGGTACAGCATTTTTGTTGACACTATTGTTCCTGCTGAATCAGTCAGCGGAGAATTGCTAAGGGTTTATTTAATCACAAAAGAGCAGGGAAACCAAAAGTGCGGTCCAGCCATGGCGTCCTTACTTGCTCACAGACTGCTCGGCATGACCATGAACGTAGCTATACTGATACTTGGCATAATGCTGCTTGTCACAGGCGGGCAAACGCAACTAAGCAGTTTAGTTTTTAACTCAATACTGTTGATAGCAGTCGCCATTTCAGCCACCTTAATAGCGCTGATAGTTTTATCTTTCAAAGAAAAATGGACAATAAAACTAATCGATTGGGCGATTAAAATAACCAGATTCGTCAGCAGAGGAAAATGGAACCTCGACCAGTTGAAAGACAATGCTCACCAAATATCTCAAGGCTTCCATGATTCAATGAAAGAATTCAAAAACAAACCCAAAGCGCTTCTAAGTTCCCTTTTCTATCTAATTATTACATGGGCTTTTAGTTTAGGCATTCAATACTTTGTTTTTGTTTCGCTTAGAGTTCCAGTGTCTTGGAGCATGATTACCATTACGGCAGCGATTGTTTTAGCTGTAAAATCTATTCCCGCAGGGATACCTTTTGAAGTAGGCATTCCCGAGGCTACAATGACAACGTTGTACGTGGCATTCAGTGTACCTGCAGAAATTGCTGCTACTGCAACAATCCTGTCACGGCTACTTACGCTTTGGCTTCGATTCGTGATTGGCTTTGCCGCACAACAATGGCTAACATTCAAGCCAATACTGGCTTCAAAACCAAATAAAATGGAAAGCTCTTGAAAAAATTTAAAATAATTAAACCTATGACTTCTTTTAGGAACCAAACATATGGCTGTAGAAATTGAAGACGCAACACTTGAGCACTTGGATAAACTGTTTGAAATAGAGCTGCAATGCTTCACTAATGAAGCGTTTACTAAACGTCAAATCTCGTATTTATTAACCGATTATAACACTATCGGCTTGGTTGCCAAAATAAAAAATGAAATAGTGGGCTTCATCATAATGCAGCTTGAAGCTGAAGAGGAAACCGTTTTTGGTCATATCATCACCCTTAATGTATCAATGAAACACCGCCGAAAAGGCGTAGCACAAGCAATGGTTCAGGAAGCTGAGGGCATACTAAAATCCAAAGGCGTATGCGAAAGCCGCTTAGAAGTCAAGCAGGGCAATTTTGCAGCAATAAAGCTTTATCACCGTTTAGGCTACCGCGAAATCGGCAAGCTAGATCATTATTACGGTAAAAAGCATGGGTTATACCTAAAGAAGAACTTGTAAGCTAACTGCAAGTGCTATTTAGTCTGATGGGAACAAACGTTTAAAAACTTTGTCGCGGTTAGATAGGACGGTGGGGAGAAATGGGGGATTCCCGCGGAAGAAAAGCTAACGAACAAACGCTTGTGAAAACTATAGTTGTCTTGATTCGTAACACCACTTGGCGATGCGGAAAGCTTGAGAAATCCATAGTTCGACACCTCTATAAGCGCCATGAAAATTTCGGTAAACCAGGCGTTTCAGTTAAAGAAATAATGGTTAACCTAAATATTACTGGCGAAAAGAAAGACGAGTGTTTAGACGCGCTTAAACGTTTAGAAAAAAGAAACATTGTTAGAATATTGCCGATGGACACACGAGTCGTCGCAACAAGATTTCCATAAACACTTCTATTTTATTTTCTTTGCATTATCAACCCATTTAGCAACGATTTTCGGTGATATCTTTAGTTTTCTCGCCAAGTCTTCAGGTGATGCTTGAGCTAATTCTTCAACTGTGTTTATTCCTAAAGCGTTAAGTTGAGCTGCTCTCCTCTCGCCGATGCCTTTAACTTCGGTTAAGGGTGAAATCGCGACTTGATGGATAGCCTCAGCTGGGTTTGTCTCCACCACTTGTGCCTCGATTGCTGCAGTTTCCTCGATAGTTGATTGAGTTTCTATAACTGGCGGCTGAACAGGTGTTTCCGTTGGAGGTGGCACCTCAATTTCTGGTGTTGCATGAACTTCTGGTTTTTCTTCAACTGGGGGCACTTCAACGACTGGACTGGCTACTTCTAGGGGTTCAGCTTGTGGTTCTGGACCTGCGATGGCTTCGCTTATTTCGGCTGCTTGCTGAACCTTTTGACTTGGCATGAAGGCTTTGGGTCTCTGATAGTATCCAAGACCAACTGACAGTAGACCTAAAACAGCAGTTGATACCATCCAGAGGTTTCTTTCGGCTTCAACAATTAATACTGCAGACATAGTTGTTAATATGAAAAAGAAGGCTGCAACAATGTATAATGCATAGTCTGAACGCATTTTTCTTTCCCTAAAAACCGTATTTCCCTAGATTTTCCTTAAATAACTTTCCATGTGAAAAAAGAGTTTTTAGGGGAACGCTTCCTGATTTAAAACTCATTTCAGCAGTTGATCTTCTGATGGTGGCTTCTTAATCAAGCCATGCTTCATCAAAAGCTCAGTTGAGTCACGCGCGTTTTTAATAATAGCAGATGCACGTTCGTAGAGTTCTTGGCGGCTTGGCTTTACTCGAGCTACGCCTTCATCAATGGATTTCAATGCGCATGCTACTGCTTCACGTGGAAAAACTTCCCACTCATCCATTCTTGGAAGAATATTCTTCTCGTTCATGCCACGTTCTTCAGCGTAGTTAGCAAGCTCTTGAGCTGCCGCAATGCACATCTCGTCAGTAACAGTTTTTGCCTTAACATCTAGGACGCCACGGAATATGGCTGGGAAACCTAAACTGTTGTTTACTTGGTTGGGAAAGTCGCTTCTGCCTGTTGCAACTATTTTTGTGCCTGCTTCTTCAGCATCCCAAGGCCAGATTTCTGGTAGCGGATTAGCACACGCAAAGATTATCGCATCGGTTGCCATGGTTTTTATCCATTCTTTCTTTATGGTGCCTGGAACTGGTTTTGAGGCGGCTACTACAGCGTCTACGCCCTTGAATGCTTCGCTTATGTCACCGCTTCTGCCTTCAGCATTGGTTTTTTGGGTAACATCGAATTTCCAAGGGTCTTCTTCTTTAGTTATGTCACTACGATTCTTGTTAACCACGCCTTTGCTGTCAACTAGGATAATGTTGCCTGCTTTAACTCCCCATCGCATTAGAACGTATGCTGTGCGAATGTTTGCCGCTCCAGAACCAACCAAAGTGATTAAGCTTTCTTTAGGTTTCTTGCCTACAAGTTTAAAGGAGTTGATTAACCCAGCTAAAATCACGGTTGCAGTACCTTGTTGGTCGTCATGCCAAACAGGAATATTCATCTCTGAGCGGGCTTCTTCAAGAACTTGGAAGCATTTGGGCTTCTCTATGTCTTCAAGATTTATTCCACCAAAAGATGGCTCAAGGGCTTTGCAGAACTGTACAATTTCTTTTGGGTTTTTAGTTCTAACGCAGATTGGAAACGCGTCTACACCGCCTAAATACTTGAATAGTAAAGCTTTTCCTTCCATAACAGGCAAGGCTGCTTCAGGACCAATATCGCCTAAACCTAAAACGCGTGTTCCATCCGAAACAATAGCGACATAATTCCAACGGTTTGTTAGTTCAAACGACTTATCGGGGTTAGTTTGGATTTCCCTGCATGCCGCGGCGACGCCTGGCGTGTACCAAATTGCGAAGTCGTCAACACTTCTGACAGCGCATTTGGGGATGACTTGCATTTTGCCCTCGTAGAATCGGTGCATCGGGGGCGATAGCTGTGCTGGTTTTTTGGCTTTTGCCAGCAGTTCATTAACGGGTGGTTTAACTTTTGAGTTATTAGTGGCCATGTAAGATAATCTCCTGGTAGTGTTGAAGAAGTCAATGCAGAAGATTTTATAAAGTTTCTATTTTATTGGACCTGAGGATTGATGAATTAGGCTGCTTAACACTTGAACTCCAATCGTCATTGTTAGGTTTAAAGTTGAAAGGGGATTAATTTTCTTAGTTAAAAATTGTTATTTTGATGGTGATTTATAGATAATTCTTCTATATGTATTTATATGCATGCGGTTTGTTGCTTGAAGAAGAAGGTTTAAAACAACAGAGGAGAAGGAGAATGAATAAAGTTAAAACCGCATTATTGCTTGCTGTTACGTTACTGATTTCAAGCAGCCTAGTAATGTTAGCCAATGCAACGCCGACCCATAACGAGGGTTCACTAAATTCAGGATTTGCCGTCACAAACAACTATCATGGAAAAGATGTTCCATCAGGAACAATAGTTACGGTTACCGCTATGTCAACCGATCGAGACGTAGATTATGTTATTTTCATTTGGAAAAATGCTGCAGGCGACATAAAATACCAAGATAAAGTCAACGTATTCACAAACGGAACAAAACATAATGGAAAACTTGTAAGTTACGCAGTCTCGACACATGCACCGGACTCTTTGGGCGACTGGGGCGTCCAAGCCAAATTCTATGATAAAAACAATTGCCACAGATGCAGCCATGATACAAGATTAGCGACAAGAGCAACATCGTTTAATGTCGTTCCTGAAGTTCCGCTTTTAGGCACTGCCGGCATAGCAGTTGCAATGGTGCTTGGCTTAACAGTCTTTAAAGCGAAAAAGAAGCAACAATAAACAACCAAAAAATCTTTTTTCTTTTTCAATAATCTCTTAGTTTAAGCTAGCAGATGGTAACCTCTAACGTGCCATCAAGCAACCTAAAAATAAATAATATAAAAAAAGAAATGTTTTCTTAAACATTCAACACTTTGGAAGCTTAGTATCTTGGCCTGTAACCGCCGCCACCGCGACGATCGCCTCTATCTCTGCCGCCGAATCCTCCGCCGCCGCGTCTGTCTCGTCCTCCGTATCCTCCGCCGCCGAATCCGCGTCCTCCGCCTCTGTTGCTTCTGCCTCGGAATGGTCGTCTTTCTTGTTCGTATGTTTTGCTTGAGACGTTGTTTTCTGTGTTGACTTCTGTTTCGAGTGGTGTTTGTGCGGGTTCTAGTTTGCCGTATTTGCCTATGTTTAGTCGTATGTTGCCTTTGAAGAGGGTTACGTATCCGTTTTCTATGCGGATTGTTTCGTCTTGGTTTACTTTTTCGATGTTGTCATCCCAAAGTGTGAGGTAAACTACGCCTGTTTCGTCTCCGACTAGTGCGTCTGAGACTTTGTGTGGTGAGCCGTCTCTGCCCATTGGGATTTCGCGTATTTCTGTTTTGGATACTACTTTGGCCGTAATGTTAACCGCTCGTGATTGTGGGGTTAACTCTCCGACTTTTGCTTCTACGGGTTCTCTTTTGTTTTCGAAAAAACCTTCAACAGCCAATTGATTCTACATCCTGTTTTGGTAATCTAAGACAGAGTGATTTTTTGTACACTTAAGTGTTTCGCTGTTAGTTTTTTGTGTTTTGTTTGGTTATTAATATTAGGTTGCTGATGTATATTGTGAAGTCATGGAAAAGGCGCATTTGATTATTGCCTCTGCTGTTTTGGTAGGGGTGATTATCGGCGCTTTAGTGGTTTTTGCTGTATTGGGCTATTACCCAAAAGGGGGTTCCCAGATACCAATCGAATCCTCAACACCTGATCCGTCAGCAACGCCATCCATGACAGCTAGGCCATCATCAACGCCGACAACTTTGCCGTCTTTTACGCCTTCGCCAACGTCAAGTTCTGATGTATTGGTCTACAATTATAGTGTAGTTAACACGTTTCCTCATGATTCAAACGCGTTTACTCAAGGCTTAATTGTTGAGGATGATGATGTTTTGCTTGAAGGTACAGGCAATTATGGTGCTTCTAGTCTGCGTCGTGTTGGGTTAAGAAATGGCACGGTTTTGCAGCAGTACAATTTATCAGGGGATTATTTTGGTGAAGGGATAGCGGTTGTTGGAGACAGGCTTATTCAGTTAACTTGGCAAAACCA
>CAYMLF010000023.1:0-18502 GCA_964391275.1 uncultured Candidatus Bathyarchaeia archaeon | reverse complement strand
CAATCAGTTATCAAAACTTTTCTTGTTATTGTTCTTGTAGCTTTAGGCTTTGGAACATCCGGTGCTGTTGTCGGTTACACAGTAGGAACTGTAGTGGCCGGAACCATTGGTTTAGCGTTTACGCTTGTAATTTTCAAGAAACTGCCTAAACCATTTACGTTTAAACTAGAAATAAGAGAGTACATTAAAGAGATGCTTAAGTTTGGTTTACCCTTATCTGTAGCGGCAATTGTTGGAAGCTTTTTAGCTCAATTCTATATTTTCCTCTTACCAATTTACTACATAGGCGACAACAGCACACTCGGCAACTATTATATAGCCATGAATTTTGTAGTATTGATATCTTTTTTTGCAATTCCAGTTACATCTATGCTCTTCCCTGCCTTCTCAAAACTTGACGCTCACAGAGAAAATGCAACCTTGAAGAATGTTTTTCAGTTCTCTATAAAATATGCATCCTTACTAGTGGTGCCTGTAGCCACCCTAGTGATGTCCTTAGCTGAACCAGCAGTAACAACCCTTTTTGGCGATGCTTATGCTTTAGCACCCCTATTCTTGGCAGGATTATCTATAAACTATCTATTCACTGCCTTCGGTAGCTTAAGCATAAGCAATTTAATAAATAGTCAAGGACAAACAAATTTCCAGCTCAAACTAAACTTGCTCACCGCAGCCATAGGTTTTCCCATGGGTTACCTGCTAATTATGCAGTTTGGGGTTATAGGTCTGATAGCAACATCATTAATTGCTGGTCTGCCAAGCCTAATAATTTCAATAGTTTGGGTTAAGAAGAAATACAATTTCACTATAGATTGGAATTCTTCAGCACGAATTTTAACCTCCTCAGCAATAGCTGCAGTGTTAACATACCTGCTTATTACTTACCTAGCTTATGCAAGCTTGGTTAGGTTGGCAATCGGCGCGGTCTTTTATGTTATAGTACTTATTGCAGCCCTTTTACTGACAAGAGCAATATCCCAAAGCGACATTTATAGTCTAAAATCAATGACAATCGGGCTTGGGCCAATAACAAAGATACTATGGATCGTATTTGACGTCATTAGAAAGATAATGGCTATGTTGAAACTTCCTTAATTTTGGTGGTTGGTTAGTAAAATCCGCTGGTGTTTATATAGTTCATACATTCAATAGTTTCACAAATAGTAAGCGCTCAATGGGTAGAGCTTAAATAGCTAATTAGATAATTCAAACCGTACAGAATAAGGTGACCGCCGAAAAATGGAATTACGTTCAATAGAAGGCAATCTCGATGTGCAATCTGAGGTTGGCATAATCCTTCCAACGTATTGTGAGGCGGAAAATATTACTAAGCTCATTGATGAAATCGAAAGTTTAGATTTAAACAGTGCTATTCTGCTAATTGATGATTCTAGCCCTGATGGAACAGCAGATCTGGTCAGAAAACTAGAGCATAAATATGGAAACATCTTGATCTGTGTTCGCCCAAGAAAATCAGGTTTAGGGACAGCAATAACTGACGGTTTCAGAATCTTTTTATCATTAAAAAATCCTCCAAAATACATTGTCACGATGGATGCCGATTACTCGCACAGTCCACGAGACATTCTTCGGATTGTTTCAGTTGCAGGAAACGCTAATGGCATAGTTATTGGAAGTCGATACATTCCAGGTGGAGGTGCAGTGAACTGGAGCCTGTCACGGTTGTTAATCAGTAGAGTAGCAAACTTGATGTCTTCTGCTTTAATTGCATCCGATATTCATGATTATACCAGCGGTTTCCGCTGTTACTCTACAAAGCTAGTAAGACACATGATTAATGATTTACACAGCGAAACCTACGAGATACAAGAGGAAACTATTAGGCAAGCATGTATCAAAGGGTTCGCCGTAAAAGAAGTGCCCATGATTTTTGTTAACCGTAAAAAGGGTAAATCCAAGTTAAGCCAAAAAGAAATTCAGGAATTCCTCTCTTACACATTTAATGTTTTATTGGCAAGGAAATAAACTTCTTTATTCGACGTAAGAGCGCTGTTTTTCATTGAACCTCAAAGGATTTAAAGGTAATATGGCATACATGAGGCTGACTTCAATGCATAACCTTAAAACAGCAGTTGGAATCTGTGCCTACAATGAGGAGCATAACATTCACCTTCTTTTAGCGCGCCTCACTTCTGAACAGGATTTACCAGCAGATTGCAGGATACTTGTAGTCTGCTCAGGCTGCACAGATGGAACAATCGACGTTGTAAAGCGATTCCAAGGTTGTGATGATAGAGTTCAGCCGATTGTTGAAGAAAAAAGAAGCGGCAAGGCAAACGCGTTAAACAAAATTTTTTATGAGGCAAAAGAAAGCGCAGATGTTTTAGTTTTAGTTAATGCAGACGCTTTACCTGAGCCGGGAAGCATTGGCAAATTATTGAGGGCGCTTGAATCAAGCGATGCTGGTGTTGTCTTTGCACAGCCAATTCCATTTGAGTGTTCTGACGGCGTTAGCTATCGCATAGTAAAAGTAATTTGGCGTTTGCACCATTTGATTTCCGTTCTTAAAAGCCCCAAGCTTTCGGGGGAACTTTGTGCCATAAGAACAATTTGTTTACAGTCGATACCTAAAGAAATCGCCACTGATGAGCCCTTTATTGAATTGGTTATTCGAAAGCAAGGTTACAAGATTGGTTATCTTCCAGAAGCGGTGGTTAGGATTCGTTGCCCAACTAACGTTGCTGATTTGTTTAAGCATCGAAAAAGAATTTGGATAGGTCACTTGCAGCTTAAGCAGACGACTGGTTTTGATGTTTCTACTACAAACTTCAGGTATATTTTGCAGGTTATCCCAAAGTTAACTCCAAGCGAAGTCTTTTTTGCTTCTTTAGGCGCATTCATAGAAGTGATTGCTTACCGTCAAGCGAAACGCTCTGCCATGAAGGAAAAGATACCTTACATGTGGGAGCCTATTAAAAGCACAAAGAACTCAATAAGAACTTAAAGCATAATTAGGCTTGAATAACATGCGTATCATACAGGTTACCCCTCGTTATTACCCTACTTTGGGCGGCGTTGAAGCAGTTGTCCAGAGAATAAGTGAAATGCTGGTTGAGCGGGGTAACGAAGTGGTTGTTTACTCTGTTGATAAACACAAAAACTTGATGCCGATTGAAAATGTTAATGGGGTAATCGTTAAACGTTTCTCTGCGTTGTATGCAGACCCTCTGTATTTACCTGAAACAAGTTTTTCTTCAAGTTTACGCAGAGAAAACGCTGACATAATACATGTTCACAACATCCATACTTTTCCGCCCTTAATTGCAGCTTTATTTAAAACTCGTAATCAAAGCCTAGTATTACAGCCGCATTATCATCGTTATGGACAAACGGCTCTTCGTCATTCCCTCTTCAAGTTGTATCAAAGAGTTTTTCATGGGTTGCTTTTTTCAAAATCAAATGCGGTTATTGCGAATTCGCGATATGAAGAACAAATACTTCGAGAGGATTTTCCAGCTCTTAAAAGAATGGTGTTGATTCCCGAAGGTGTAGATACAAGTGAGGCAGAGAGCGTTATGCACGTTCCGGTTTTGCCAAAGCGTATTTTGTTTGTAGGCTCTTTGCATCGTTACAAGAATGTCCATAGGCTCTTAGAAGGCTTCGCTTATTTGATTAAAATCCGCAAGGTTAACTGCCGTTTAGTCATTGTAGGGAACGGTCCCGAACGTGAATCGCTGATTAATTTGGCTTCTTCATTAGGCATTGCAAAACTTGTTGATTGGAAACAGGGATTGTCCAGAGCAGACTTGCTGAATGAGTATGCTAAGGCAAGCGTTTTCGTTATGCTGTCACCTTTGGAGAGTTTCAGCAGGGTAGTTTTTGACGCTTTAATCATTGGCGTCTCAACCGTGGTTCTTAATTATGGGGCGCTGTGTCATCTTGTCAATGAAGGTCTTGCGGAAGGCGTGGATTCATTGAACAATGATTCGGTTGCCAACGCATTGTTGAAGGCATCAGAGTGCACGTATCAAAAGCTATCTTTGACTTCTGGCAGCTTTCTTGATTGGGACAGCTATTTGGATAGACTTACGAGTTTGTACAGGAAGCTCTAAGCGTATAGTCGTTAGCTTTTTAAGGGAACACTAAGTAGACGTTATAAAAAAGGTGACCTATTGCTATCAGTGCTCATTCAACTACTTGTTGTTTTTGCGTTTTTAGTATTCATAGGTGAACCTCTACGCTTTGTCGCTTCTAAGCGGCTGATAATGCTTTCAGGTTTGGATTTGATTGAAAAATGCGTTCTTGACGTTTTCTTGGGTGGCTTTATCCTTTTCATACTGGCGCTGTTGCCCTTTGGGTTACTCAGTTTTTCAGTCATTTTGATTTTGATACTGGCTTGTTTTACTGTAAGTTTACTGCTTCACAGGAAAGCTTTAGTTAACTACGCTAAAGCAGCAACCAAACTTGATTTCTACGTTAAAAACCGAAAGAACCTGTTTGTTTATTTAACTCTTATTTTGATGTTTTTGGTTTTTATTTCCATAAACCTCGCGGCATTAAATAGCACTGTTTTTGGAAGCGTGCGCGACGAATCTATTCACTCGCTTTACGTTCAGGTAATGTCTGAGAACCATTTTATCCCCTTCACGCTTGAGCCTTACTTGCCTGAAGCAATCGTTTATCCTCAGGCTTCTCATGTAATCTTTACCTTCGCACATTGCATAACCAGCTTGAATGTTCCAGAAACAATCCTGTATGTTTCAGTGCTGTTTAAGGGCTTATCTATTATGGGCGCTTACTTTCTAGGCAAGAAACTAGGCAAAACCAAACTGTACGGTTTAGGTTTAGGATTTGTTTTTGTTTTCCTTTCAAGTTGGCCTTTAAACGTGACTTGGGGTGCAAACCCGTTTATTGTTGGTTTCCCATTGTTTCTTATTTGTTTAGGCTTGCTTTATTCTCTTTACCAAAGATTTAGCTACACTGAGCTAGCAGTGCTGGGTCTACTAGTTGGTTATAGCGGCGCGTTGATTTTGTCTTATTTTGAAACCTTCACTTTAGTTTCCATGATATTCTTTGCCTACTTTTTAATTAAGAAGCCAAATGGCGGCGTTGTTAATGTTTTAGGTAGGTTTGGCACTGTTTTTTTGGCTAGCCTGGTTCCTTTGGTTCCCTTCATTTACAGGTACATCTACACTTATTCATATCCCAACCACAATATTGGTCTCCCCTCAGACGTAGCATTTATATCGGAAAACAAAATTTTCTTCAGCCAATCCCTACAGTGGGCGCTCGATAACTTGTCTCCTTATCTTTTACTTAAAATCCTGTTTATGGTTATTATCGCCAGCTTTGCCATTTTGCTGCTGATTACTGACGAGTACAAAAAAGATAACGACCGAATTATTCTGAGCAACAGGTTTGCCATAGCGATTTTCTCAGCTGCACTTGCGTTGTCGCTTGTGTCGTTCTTTTTAACGCCTGATATGGATGTGATATCTTGGGGTCATCAGGGCATAATTTTATCGATTCCTCTCAGCATTCTAACATTGAATTTCTTTGTCAAGTTCTATGAAGCAATATTTAACGGCAAGTTTGATACTTTAGCACAGAAATTATCGGTTCCTCACTTTGACAAGGGCTCCAAGGCGGCTTTGCTTGCTTCATTAACCCTTTTGTCGTTGCTGGTTGCCCCCTTTGTTTATTATCGGTTTGCAGCTGATCCTAGCCGGTTGGCTGACAATTACAATGTCTATGCTGTAACAACCAAGGGAGATTACGATTTGATGCTTTGGATGGGTGAAAACTTGTCTTCCAACGCAGTTATTTTGGTTCATCCATACGAGGCTGGGCTTTTTATTCCTTCAGTTTCTCATCACAAAGTGATTTTCCCGTATACCGCTAGTTACTTGAGCGCTTCTTACCAGCGGATAGTGCATATGATAGCAAATTGTACTCTAAACGCTACCACTTACCAGTTGATGAAAGATTGGAACATTACTCATGTTTACGTTGGCGAAAATGTTGCTTACTCAAACAACACGTTTCCATGGTGGAATCCTCAACTGTTTATTGGTAACCCCAACTTTGAACTCGCAAAGAACTTTAGCAACTCATATTTGTTTGAACTTGCAATCACAAACTCGCAAATGTCACTTTATGATGATTTCCAGCATGCAAATTGGAGCCAAAACGGGTGGGTAAGCAACCAAACCGGATATGGACTGGGAAATGCTTCTATCAATGAAGTGGCTGGGTCTAGGCAATTGGTTTTGAAAGCTCAAGCAGCCCCATCTGCCTTCAATTGGGAGCCAAGATATGCCTATCTCATTGAACGACCGATTTTCAGTGAAAACACAACTAGCGTAAGCCTCTCCTTTGACCTGAATGTTGCAGGCGGTTTTAGCGGTAGGGACACGTTTGCCGTGGTGGTGTCAGACCCTGAGGAGTCGAAAGCTATTGTGCTCTCGACACAGGACGGCGTTTTCCATGAATATTCAGTTGCCGCCGTCATTAGCGATTCATCTGACACGCTTAAATTTGATTTAAGTAGGCTTTGGGAGCAAAAATACGGTTCATCCTTGCCTGAAACCGCTGTTTTGCAGTTTATAACTTACGACTTCGATGGAAACCAAAACGTAGTTTACCTAGATAACATCTCCGTAGTTGCTGTGCCATCGGCTTGATTGCTTTTTGGCATAGAAAAGGACATAAGCGTAAACAAGGCGTATTGTTGTAGGAGCCTCAGTTCATCATGAAAGCACTTGTACTTAGCGGTGGCAAAGGAACAAGACTCAGACCCTTAACGTTTACCTGCGCAAAACAGCTTATTCCAGTAGCAAACAAGCCTATTCTCGGTTACGTTCTTGATCAAGTAGCTTCAACTGGAATTAAAAAAGTGGGTGTAATTACTGCGCACGAAACAGGTCATTATGTTGAAGATTATGTTGCTGATGGTTCAAGCTGGAACTTTAAAGTTCAGTATATTCCCCAAGAACCGTTGGGTTTAGCGCATGCGGTTAAAACTGCCAAGCGCTTTTTAGGAAAAGACTCTTTTGTCATGTGTCTAGGCGACAACGTTACTGGTCAAGGCTTAAACACTTTTGTTAAAAAGTTCAAGTCTGAAAAGCTTGATGCACTGATTATTCTTAAGGAAGTTGAGAACCCTTCAGCTTTTGGCATTGCCCAGTTGGATAAAGACGGCAATATCACGCGGTTGGTGGAGAAGCCTAAGACGCCGATGGGTAACCTCGCCATTATTGGCACCTACATCTTCAGCGATAAAATACATCAGGCAATTGAGCGGATTAAGCCGTCGTGGCGTGGAGAATTAGAGATTACTGATGCTATTCAAGAAATGATTAACATGGGCTATAGAGTTAAGGCTGAAATTTTGAATTCTTGGTGGCTAGACACGGGCAAAAAAGATGATATTCTTTCTGCTAACGCAAAAATCCTTGATGAATTTATCGAGTTTGACGTTAAAGGCACCATAATAAACAGTGTCTTAGATGGGCGCGTCAAAGTAGAACCTAATGCTAAAATTGTAAACAGCACAGTTAGAGGACCTTGCATTATCGGCAAGAATACAGTCGTTGAGAACTCGTTTGTTGGTCCATACTCAAGCGTCGGTGACAATACGCAGGTTCTTAATTCAAACGTTGAGCATTGCGTTATTCAGGAGAATGTTTTAGTTAAGGATATTGAGCGTTTGGAAGACAGTTTAATCGGTAAAAATGCTAAGGTAACTCGGAATCAGCGGTGTCGCACAATCAGGGTTCACATGGGCGATTACTCAGAAGTTGAGGTCTAAGCGCCCTGAACACAACAACTATTATAAACAATTCAAAAATATAGAAATACAAGAAAAACTTGGCTGGTTAACTTGCTGAAAGGGATAAAAATCAAAACGATAGACCGCTTTATTGACGAGAGAGGCTTTTTCACAGAAGTAATGCGCACTGACTGGAAAGACCTTTTTGGGGAAGATACAATTAAACAAGCGAATCATTCCTTTACTTATCCAAATGTTATTCGGGCATGGCATCGGCATTTAAGAGGGCAAGTTGATTACTTTTTAGTGCTCAAAGGCTCCATTAAAATCGGGGTTTATGACGATGATTCTGGCGAGTTGGATGAAATAGTTTCAAGCGGGCTAGATTTGCAGATTGTCCGGGTGCCGGGCGAGTATTGGCATGGTTTTAAAGCAGTAGGCAATGAACCGGCGATGCTTCTTTATTTCACCACAAATCTCTACGACCCGTCTAATCCTGATGAAGAACGCAGAGCATGGAATGATCCCACAATTATCCCTAAACTAGTTAACGGTAGAAAGAATGATTCTCGTGTAGGTAAACCTTGGGATTGGAATCTCCCACCGAATAAGTGATGAACTATGAAGTTGTTGGTAACTGGCGGTTTAGGCTTTATCGGAAGCAACTTTTGCAGGTACATGCTTGCAAAGTATCCTGATTGTGAATTGATTAATGTGGATAAGGTTGGGATAGGTGCCAATCCGGCTAACCTGAATGATCTTCAAAGTGACCGGCGTTACACCTTCATTAAGGGTGACATTTGCAACCCTCAACTTATGAATCGGTTGATTCATCAGGTGGAGGCGGTGGTTAACATCGCTGCTGAGACGCATGTTGACCGAAGCATCGCTGATCCCAACGTTTTTCTACAAAACAATACGCTGGGCACATTCACGATTTTGGAAGCTATTCGACGGCACAATCACAAGGTCCGTTTAATGCAGGTGTCAACCGATGAGGTTTATGGTGA
This sequence comes from uncultured Candidatus Bathyarchaeia archaeon, assembly GCA_964391275.1. GTDB lineage: Archaea > Thermoproteota > Bathyarchaeia > Bathyarchaeales > Bathycorpusculaceae > Bathycorpusculum. The sequence goes on along the minus strand of CAYMLF010000023.1, from coordinate 9,760 downwards.
AGCTCTTGAAGGCTCCTTTACTGAAAATGACCCGCCAAAACCTTCAAATCCTTATTCAGCGTCAAAAGCGGCAGCCGACATGTTCGTGTTGTCTTACCATAAAACTTATGGATTAAACGTTTCAATCACTAGGTGCACAAACAATTTTGGACCCTGCCAGCTGCCTGAAAAGTTGATTCCTAAAACTGTAATTCGCGCTTTGCGAGACTTGCCTATACCAATTTATGGTTCAGGAATGAATGTGAGAGATTGGATTTACGTGAAGGACCATTGTTCAGCAGTTGAAACAGTGCTTGAAAAAGGCAACCCTGGCGAAATCTACAATGTCTCTGCAGGCAATGAAGTCCCAAACATTGATATCGTCAAAAAGATTATTGCGCAGCTTAACAAGCCTGAAAGCTTAATCACTTTTGTTGAAGACCGTCCAGGTCATGATACCCGTTATAGCTTGGATTCTACAAAAACGCAGAAAACGCTGGGTTGGAAACCAACATGTGACTTTGAGGAGTCATTGAAGTCAACGGTTCAATGGTACATTGATAATGAGCGTTGGTGGACGCCGTTTGCTACTGATGCGGTTCTTCACCCGACGCCTTGGAAGTTAAGTGGTTCCCGTTGAAGCTTCTAGTTACAGGCGCCAGTGGGCTTTTTGGGTCTAAGCTGGCTGAAACTGCCCTTTCGACTAAACTTGACGTTTACAGTGGATTTAGCCGAGATACCGTGTTGTTTGGTGTTCCAGTTAAATTTGATGTTTCAGACAAGAGTCAAGTGGATTCGGCGTTTGCAACTGTTAAGCCTGAAGTTGTAGTTCACGCTGCTAGCTTAACTGATGTTGATAAATGCGAACTTGACCATTCGCTTGCATGGAAAATTAATGTTGAAGGCACAAAAAATGTCGCTGAAGCAGCCGCAAAGCAGGGGGCTTTTTTGGTTTATATTTCTACGGATTATGTTTTTAGCGGTGAAACGGGCTGCTTCAAAGAAGACGACGCCCCTAAACCAGTTAATTATTACGGTTTAACCAAGTTGAGGGCTGAAGAAACCGCTAAAAAGCTTGTGCCAGACTGCTGTATTGCGCGTGCAAGTGTAATTTATGGTGCTGCTCCTGCGGCTGGAAAGGTTAATTTTGCGCTTTGGTTAATCAACAAGTTGCGAAATGGCGAAAAAGCGCGTATTGTAACAGACCAGTGGAATTCGCCTACGTTGAATACTAATCTGGCGGATATGGTGTTAGAAGTTGTTAACCATCGTTTGTCTGGTGTTTTTCATCTTTGTGGTGCTTCACGGGTTAGTCGTTACGAGTTTGCTTTGCAAATTGCTGAAACGTTTGGTTTAGAAGCTGGTTTAATTGAGCGTGTTGATTCGTCAACTTTAGGGTTGCTTGCTAGGCGACCCAAGGATTCATCGCTTGATGTTTCAAAGGCAACGAAACTGTTAAAAAATAAGCCGCTGCAGCTTGTAGACGCGTTAGCTCTTCTAAAACAGGAATTAACTATAACGTAAAGTTAAAGGGTTATTGGTTGGTTGCGGAACAAAAACATTATTTTTCAGGGATGTCTACGTTACCTTAATCGTAGGATACTGATGATTCGTGAAAGGCCAAATTAAATCCGCAAGTGCAAAGCAGATTGCTAAGCAACGCATCGAGGTGCTTTTCAAGCAGGCTGAGGCAGTATGCCGAACCAATCCTGAATTAGCCAAAGAATATGTGCAGATAGCTCGGAAAGTGGCTATGTCTGCAAGGTTCTCTTTGCCTGCAGAGTTTAAGCGCCGTGTATGCAAGAACTGCGGTGCCTTGCTTGTTCAAGGGTTTAATTGCCGAGTGAGGATTCAACAGAAAAGGGAGCCTCATTTAGTAGTAACATGTTTAAACTGCGGAAATCAATCACGTATATTGCTGAGAAAGAAAAAGGAAGGCATCAAAGTTGAGTAGCGAAATTACGACCCGAATGAAGCGCCATGTTAGGCATGTATTGAAGGATGAGAATCCAACCGTTTGGATAGGCAAAGACGGCTTAACGCCCCAGTTGACTGCTGAGGTTGAGAAGCAACTGCAAAAGAATAAAATGGTGAAGATTAGGATTCTCCCAGCGGCAATCTCGGAAACAAATACTGCCCAATTCATTGCATCCCAAGCAGCAGAACAAACAAAGTCGGCGTTGGTTGAAGTGAGAGGTCACGTTTTTATATTGTTTAGAAAACGCAGGCAAGTAACGCCTGAACCTTAAAGCTTGTTCTGGCCTAAGATTAAGAATCGTATATATACTAAGGTATGCTCTTTTTTCTTAGCGGTTTTTTGTTTTTTAGAAGGTCTTAAAGATGGGACTTGGTGAATCGATTAAGCGTGACCATGACGAGTATCGCAGATTTTTTGTTAAAATGTCAAAGACAACTCTAAACGACGAGGAAATGAGGGCTTCAGCGCTTAAAGAGGTTATGCGTAAGTTATATGCGCATCATGAAGCTGAGGATGTGGTGATTTTTCCTCGGATGATGCAGATTTCTACCCTTAGAGGTTTAACGTTTGAGCTTGAGGTTGAACATTCGGATATGAGAGTGCTGTTTGAGGCTTTAGCTAAAGACCGTGCGAACACTGAGGTTTGGAAGTATAAGCTTTCCTCGATTTTTGACATTATGCATGCGCATTGGCTTAAAGAAGAGGAAGACTTTATTCCTTTTAGGCTGGACTATTTTTCTGAAAGCGAATGGGCTGATTTTGGGAAACGATTCGATGAGGTAACATCAAAATACCTTATGACCCATTAACAACTGGTTTAGCGAACGTTCGCTTTTCTGCGCCTTCTATATGAGGATGATGGTTTTATAAAGAATCTAAAGTTTTATCGTACAAGTTGGGTTTTTGGTGCTTAAAGTTCAGTCAGTTGCGCGGAATTTTTTGATGTGTCTAGGATGGCAATTGTGGATTTGCCTGTTAAATATCCGCAGAGTTCTCCGGGATTAATTAGCAGGGTTTTTCCGCGGGTTTCAATGCCCTTATTGTGTGAGTGTCCATGTACAATAGCGTTGAAGTATTGGCTTCCGATTAAAGCAAAAAGCAGTTCTGGTTCATCACCGTGTAGCAGGGCTATTTTGTAGCCTTCGATTTCTACTTTGGCGAATCGGTTGTGGATTTCGCAGTTTTGTGTTTCGCTGAAGCGTTTTTTTAGTAGTTCGTGGTCTCCGTCGTTGTTTCCGAATACGCCGATTAGTCGGCAGTTTAAGGCTGCAAGCTTGGCTATGGTGAAGGGTGCACAGTAATCTCCTGCATGTAAAGCAAGGTTGACTTTTGCGGTGTTGAGGTGGTTTACTGCTTTTTCTATTTGGGGTAGGTTGTCGTGTGTGTCAGAGATTAAGCCGATGAGCATAGGTGTCACTTGTTGTGTTTGTTTTGGGGAAATAAAGGTTTTCTGTTTTGTTTTTGCTAGATATTACGGTTTTGTAATATTCAATCGTGCGAAACAGGACTTAATATGGGAAATGCGGAAGAAGCTTATAGAACACTAATCTGAAAGAGGAACATAGAATTGAACCCCTATCTACTTGACGAAAAAAGCAAAAGAAGAGACAAATTAAGTATCATAGCAGAGATACTTCAAATTGCCAAAGATGGCACCTTAAAAACGCAAATCATGTACAAAGCAAACCTTAGCTTTGCGCAACTAGGTGAATACCTGAAATTTTTGACTAACGCTCAGCTTCTGGCAAACTATAAGCAGAGCGGTAAAGACGTATACGCTGCAACAGACAAAGGCTTAGATTTTCTGCAACGCCACTGTGAATTGACTGAATTGTTGAATGTGAATGAAACAAGAAACGGCGTGAAAATGCCGCCTAGAACCTTAATTAGGCGAGTATGAGGTCTTTTTTACAGAGCGATTGATTAATTAACGTATTCTCGGACTTTTTGTTTTAGATTTGGAAATTCATCTAACATGGCTTTGACAACTTGCCAACGAAATTCTTCTTTGCCTATACGCTTTCCCATTGTTTTTGAGCCTTCAACCGCTGACATAATTATCTCATGTAGTAATACGTAATATAAACTTTGCTCAAATCAAAGCCAAAATGAATCCTGCCCGTATGGAACTACATTGATTCAATAGCAGAAGGCAAATCTGCCAAACTTTCAATAATCAATGTGGGATAAACATCTTGCAACCCCTCCTCAAGACGCCTTTTAAGGTAAATAGCTTTCATACCAACCGCATTGGCGCCAGCAACATCCGTGTCAGCAGTGTCACCAACAAAAACGGCTTGCTCAGCTGAAATATTAAGCATTTTTAAGGCGCTTTTGAAGATGTCTGGGCTGGGTTTACGCTTGTTGACTTCTCCTGAAATAATTACTAAATCAAAAAGTTCGTTTAAGCCATTGATTTTTAGCAGTTTGTAGATGCATTCGGGGATGGCAAAGTTTGAGATGATGCCTAGCTTGTATTTGCCATGTAAGCTGTTGAGCACTGTTTTGGCATGTTGGTCAATGTAGACGTGTTTCATGAATTCGTCGCAGAATTCAGCTGTTGCTCCCTCCACTTGGGGGCTTGAGGCGGCATAGTTGTAGCCTAAAAGCTTTAGCGCGTCATGTATGCGAACTTTGAAGTGGGGTTCTTCTAGGTTTGCTTCTGCTTTGACATAAAGTGCGTCTCGTGCTTTAAGGTAAGCTTCTTTGAATTGTTCATATGAAACGTTGATGCCTTTGCCTGAGAGAAACTTGTGCATTCGAGCTATTGCTGGATTGTAGAACTCGTAGTTTTTGTCAATCATTATCAGTGTGTCAAACATGTCAAATAAAACGGCTTTGATTTGCATTCTACCAGTTTCCTAAAGGTCAACCTCATTTAAGCCTTAAAATCTTATTGCCTTTCAACATGCCATTTACCATAGTTTCCTCTCAAAAAATTAACTATACTGTTGAAGCGTGCGAATAGGTTGATTAACCATAAAACTACGTAAAACGGCGTATAAAGCATCAAACCGCCATATCTGCAACTGCCGTAAGCAAACCGCAAGGCAAACGCTTGAATCCCAAAGCCAATTAGCAATCCATAGGGAATAAACACTAGTAGATTGTAGGCGAAAAGCAACGGGTCAGGCGCATACAGCCATAAGAATGGAAACGAGATGACTGCTGCTAAATCAACAAATGTTCCACAGTACTCAAAAATGTAGTACCATAACAGGGCTGAAATCCAAGAGCGCTTCTTAAACAGGTCGCGGTACATGCCTAAAGTGTTGTGCAGCCAACCTGTGAACCAGCGGTTTCTTTGGTGCCAAAGCGCAGCTAAACTGGTTGGGGCAACGGTTTCGCTTCGAGCATGGTTTAAGTAGCCGATTTTGGCGTCTTTGCGGTGCATTTCAAGGGTTATTTCGAAATCTTCTGTGACGCTTCGAATGTTCTTGTCAAACAGGATTTCCCTGAACATTTTGGCGTCATACAGCCCGATTACTCCTGGGACAATAAGCACGTTGTTTCCTAAGCTTTGGGCGCATCGGACTACGCTTAAGCCTTGACTGTACTCTAAACGCTGTAAATTAACCAGTAAATTAGTCTTGGCGCCTTGCCCGTTAGGGTGAGCATAACCTGTTACAGCTTTTTTGCCGTTAGCAAGCTTATACTCCACCAAGGAAGCCAAGGTTTCAGGGTTCCATTCAGAATCAGCGTCAACGATAGCCACTAACTCGCCTAATACGCGGCTCATGCCTGTGCGTAGGGCTTCAATTTTGCCCCAAGTTGTTGCAGTGCCGAAAAACTTTTCCTGCAACGTGGGGATGGTTCGTTTTGGCTATGTTGACTGCTGTTTTTGCTATTTCACAGGTGCAATCGGTGCTTCCGTCATCGACGATGATTATTTCGCATATGCCGTCGAATTCTTCTGTGCATCTGAATAGGCTGTTGATGCAGTGGTAAATGTTTTTTTCTTGATTAAACGCTGGCACGATGAATGATACAAGTGGGTTGAATGTTTGTTTGGTTGTGGCGGGCTTCTTTTTTCTTGATAGGTAAGCGATTACAATCCAAATTCCAGGTATTCCAATGCCGACCAGAGTGTACCAACTGTAAAAGAAGCTTATAGCGCCTCTCCAAACGGGGTTTGTCGCGTCAGCTATGGGCGTGTAACCAATCAGGTTCATAATAACCCAGTTTACGAAGACTGGAAAAAGCAGCCAAGAAGCAAAAGCCAGAGTCACAGGTATAACAAATAGTGTGTATTCTGCTTTGAAGCGTGAAGGCTGCTCCTTTCTCATAGAAACCTTCGCCCTTTACCGCCTTTCCCCGTTCTCAGAAACAACCATCATCACAACATCTATTAAAGCCTGCACTGTCAGTTAGGAAAAAACTCTCGTTAGACAAAAAGCGAGCAGTCGCAGTTTTTCTCTGTTTTGCAAGTACCACCCGCCTTTTTTAGGCACTGCTTTTCAACAAGCTAATGGCATGTTTTTTAGCCAATAGCGACCTACTCTCTTAGGATTTACTAGACCTCTATCCCTCTATAGGTGCAGTGCAATGAGTTTCTAATATGCCCCAAATGTACTGGTGCAGCCAGCAAACCCTCATGTAAATAAACGGCAGGTTCAATTTTTATTGAGCGCTAGATGTTTTGTTGTAGGGTTCTCTTAACTGGTTAGCTTTCAAAAAAAGCTGCTTTAGCTCTTCATCGCTTGCTCCATTGCGAATCGGAGTTAGGACGTCGGTGAGGTTGTCATTTCTCATCAGGCACGGCTTGAGTTTTCCATCACTGGTAACGCGCAGTCGTGTGCAGTGCATGCAGAAATCCGTGTTTTCAATCGGATGCACGATTTCCACGGTTGCATTTGGCAAATGGTAGATTAGGCGGTTATGCATGAAACGCCGTTTTTCGATGCTAACTGCTTTTTGCCGAAGCATTTCTTCTTGCTCGTCTAAGCTGCGATGGTGCTCTGAATAGTACTTGCTGCTTACGTTAATGGGGTCAAGTTCAATTAGTTGAAGAATCACGCCCTTTTTGGCTGCGTATTCAATCATTTCGGGGGCATCGTTTACGTTAACGCCTTTAAGAATAACCATGTTCAACTTAACTGGGCAAAAGCCTGCCTCTACTGCAGCCTCAACGCCTGCTAATGCGTCTTCAAGTTTTCCGCCCGTCAATTTACTGTATGTTTCTGGGTTAAGCGAGGGCAAGCTTATGTTTAAGCGGTTCAAGCCAGCGGAACGCAGGTCTTTTGCCATATCTTTGAGCAGTAAACCGTTAGTGGTTAACGACAGGTCTTTTAATTCTGGAATTTTGGCTATGCTTGCGGTGATTTCGCGGATATCTTTTCGCATAAGCGGTTCCCCGCCAGTCAACTTTATGCGGGCAATTCCAAGACTAACTGCGGTTTGGGCTATGCGAACAATTTCTTGCAGCGCCATTTTCTCGGCTGAAGCGTTTGCACGTGCTACTTCGCCTTCCCTGTGGCAGTATACACAGCGGTAGTTGCATCGTTGAGTGATTGAAATTCTCAAGTTAAGGAGGGGTCTGCCACAGTTATCCGTTAAAGTCATCGTTATTCACGTGCGTGCTTAACGATGTGAGGCACCTCGGGCAAAATAAGCATTTCTACCGCTGTTTGCACCGCGTCAGGGGAACCTGGGATGCAAAAAAATGCCTTACCTTTAGCTACACCTGCGACTGCGCGAGACAAAACTGCCGCTGAACCAACACGCTCAAAGCTTATTCGCCTGAAAAACTCGCCAAACCCCGGCAAAGTTTTCTCAAAAAACGGCGACACCGTTTCGATGGTGACGTCTGTTGGCGCTATTCCTGTTCCACCTGAAAAGACAGCCGCGTCCAGCTCTGGTTTTTGCAACGTTTCCTTGACTGCTTCTGAAATCATCGCCTTATCGTCTGCAACGATTTTTCTAGACAGCACGTTGTGTCCCGCGTTTTTCAGTAGCCCTTCTAGTTTGTCGCCGCCGATGTCGCTGACGCTTGTTTCGCCTTGCTGAATTTGCTGGTAGCGGGAAGTGCTACAGATGTAAATGGCAAAGTTTAGTTTTTTATGTGCTTTTTCTTTGTGGGCTTTTGAGGTTTCACTCACGTGTTTACACCTGCTTGAACTTGCGGACAACATGAATATTCTCAATCGCCGTGGATGGGTATTGCCCCATTGAGTCTTTCTCGTACTGCTTCGTCATGTCCCAAACAGTTAGAAGCGCCGTTGAGACTGCGGCGAGAGCTTCCATTTCAACGCCTGTTTGCGCTCGGGTTTTCACCGTTGCGGAGACTTCCACGGTTGTTTCGTCGAGGATTTTTGGGTTAACCTCTACGTTTGTTAAAGGCAGCGGGTGGCAGAGTGGAATTAGCTCGCTGGTTTTTTTCGCCGCCAATATGCCCGCGATTTTTGCCGTGTACAAGGGGTCGCCTTTTGCGATTTCTTTTTCTTTTATGCGTTTTACTGTTTCAGCTTTTAGGGTGATTGTGCCTGAAGCGGTGGCTTCCCTGAAAATCTCAGCTTTCCCCGATACATCAATCATTGCCAAATAATTCAACCCTCTATTCTTAGAGTATTGGGTTTTGCTTGCTTTTATTCGTTGATGCTTCTGTCCTGATCTGTTGTGTTGGTCTTTGACAGACCGTTGATGGTGCCAAACTGACTTAAGAAACAGCAATAAAAATAAAGAAAAAATAAAAATGGGTAAGCAAGCTTTTCAATACTTGCTTAGTCAGGTCCTTTATTATGCGCCTAGCAGGATTGTTGCAAGCTGGTCGGTTGATGCGCCTACGATGACTACGCCAATTGGTTTCTCATCCGTTACTGAGCTTGTGTATCCAGTGCCCAAAGAGTGTGTATGGCTTCCTTGTCCAATTCCGCCCGCGCCCGTCCATATGTCGCCTGAGTAACCGCCGACTGCATGACTGTGACTGCCTCCTGACCCTACTGAAACGCCGACTGAGTGAGTGTGGCTTCCTTGTGAATCTGTTGAACCGCCTACAGTGTGGCTGTGGCTCCCTGCTGATCCTGTTGAGCCTCCGACGTTATGGCTGTGGCTACCGGCTGAACCAGTTGAACCACCAACGGTGTGACTGTGACTTCCTGCTGAAACAATTGATACAGAGTGGGAGTGTGATCCTCCTGCTGACTGGGTGGGTGAAACGCTGTATGCATAGGAGTGAGTGTGACCAGCAGTTGATCCAGTATTGGCTGAACCCATTGTGATGCCGTGAGTATGTGAAATGCCAGTGCTACCCGATGAGCTATAGTGACCGTGGCTGCCTTGGCTATCTGTTGCTGCAGTGCCAGGGAAACCATGTGAGTGGCTGCCTTGCGAATCCGTTGCCGCTGTGCCTGGGAATCCATGTGAGTGATTGCCCTGTGTATCTGTGGCTGCGGTTCCTGGGAATCCGTGGGCATGGCTGCCTTGTGCGTCGGTTGAGCCGCTTGCGCTGTGGCTGTGGCTTCCTTGGGCATCTGTTAGTAGGTTTGCTCCTGCTTGGTGGTTGTGTGCGCCTATGTTTGCGTTTTGTATTGTTAGGGTTCCTTTGTCGTGGTAGTGTCCAGTGTATTGGTATGCTCGTCCTGAATCGTCTGTGGTTACATGCATGCCTGCTGTTAGGGTCATGCCTGCTCTTACTTGGACTGCTCCTGAATAGGCTATTACGCCTTGGTTGCCTGAACTGATATTGGCTACTGCTACGCCTACTTGTTTTTGGGCGTTGCTTCGGTTAGCTGTTACGACTGTGTTGTCTGCGCTCATGGCGACTATGCGGTTTGCAGAAATAGCCGCACCTGCAGTAAAAGAATA
>CAYMLF010000022.1:0-18814 GCA_964391275.1 uncultured Candidatus Bathyarchaeia archaeon | reverse complement strand
AATATGTGAATTCAACTATTGCTTTCTCCAATGCACTCTGGACACTCTTACCCAAAACACCACGTCTGTTGCTCTCCGGACAGACCCCATCCCCTATAAAAAGCGTCAGTGTTTATAGCGGTTTTACAAAGACACTGTTAATCTATTGTTTTAGAGACCTTGTATGTTTCCTCATCAAGCCCTTCAACTTTGAAACCGTACTTTTCCATCAGCTTAAGCATTTTGTAGTTGTCATAAGTCACCAAGCCATAAACCATCTGCAACTTCATTTCCTTAGCAATCCTCAACAAGTAATCCATAAATTTAGCGCCCAACCCCAACCCCTGCCATTCATCACCCACCAGTATAGCGAACTCCGCCCTCTTCCTATTAGCTTCAATAATAAACCTGGTTGCACCGATGATTTTTTTGTCACCCAATTCAGCGACAATCGCCATTTCACGGTCATAATCAATATTGCAGTAACTTGTCATCGTCTCATGGGGGATGTCTTTGATAATCTGGAAAAACCTAAAGTGCATCGTTTGAGGAGAAAGCGACAAAAACAGCTTTTTAAAGCGTTCTTCGTCTTCAGGCTTAATTGGTCTTAGCAGAACAGGCGTTTCATCTCTAAGCTTCCATTTAACAACGTATTTGCTTGGGTATGGAGCGATAACAAGATGCTCATAAATGCCCACTTCATGATTAAGAACCTTTGTGTCAATTCCTAACCGCGCATCAACCGCTGTTACGTCATCGCCGTGGATTATCAAAGGGTTAATGTCTAACTCTTTAATTTCGGGAAAGTCAACAATTAATTGAGAAAATTTAACCAGCAATTCCTCAAGCCGTGACGCCAGTAAGCCACTGCCCGTGATTAATTCGCTCAAACCGTTTCTTTTATTTTCAATCAATCTTCGAGCCAGAATTTGATTTAACGGCGGAAAACCAATGCTGACAGATTTGTTCTGCTCAGTTTTTGAGCCGCCTTTCCCAAATACGATAACTGAACCAAACTGAGGGTCTTTCTTTGAACCGATAATTAACTCAAACTCACCCTGAACCATCGGTTGAATAATGACCCCTTGAAAGTCCGTTTTCGCCGAGAGTCTACCGAAGGCATCTTCAAGCTTTTTTTGTGAACAAACATTCAAGACGACACCGTTTGCTATCGATTTATGCGTTATTTGAGTGGACAACACCTTCATCGCTACTGGATAACCCAGTTTAGCAGTCGAAGAGACCGCTTCATCCAGCGTTCTTGCCACAGCTGTGTCTACAAAAGGAATGCCGTATGCCTTCAAGAATTTTGAGGTTTCAGGTAAAGTCAAAATTTGTCTGCCCTCAGAGATTACTTGGCACATGATTCTTTTGAGGCGTCGGGGATTTTTCTGGTTCACGGCTACCTCTTCAGGAGTCTGGTATAGTAGTTCAAGATTTTGTGTATAACTGTACATGTGCATGAATGTTGCTACGGCTTGCTCAGGGGTGCCAAATGCGGGTATACCATTTTTTTGAAGCGCTCTGCGGGCTTTCCAGCATTGGGCATCTTCCCCAATTAAGGATACGATAACAGGTTTCCTCGTCTGTTTTGCTGATTCATTGACTATTTTTGCTATTGCAGAAGGTTCTGTTGCGCCTTGAGGAGTGTAAATAATCAAAAAGCCGCTTGCCATATTGTCTTTAAAACAAATGTCCAATACATTTCTGAATCTTTCTGGAGTTGCTTCCTCTAAAAGGTCAATTGGGTTGGCGGAACTACAATAAGGCGGCAAAACCTTTCGCAGTTGCTCCATAGACTCACTGCTTAACTGGGACAATTTGCCTCCTTTATCAATGAGGTAATCAGTCGCCATTATTCCTGGGCCACCAGCATTAGTTATTATAGCCAAATCTGGACCTGTTGGGTGAGGCTGCATAGCTAAAGCTTGAGCACAGTTTAAAAGTTCATTAATTGTTTCAGCTCGAACGATTCCTGCACGCTTGAAAGCTGCATCGTATACAGCGTCTTCTCCTGCTAGAAAACCGCTGTGAAAACATGCTGGCGTTCTGCTTTCCTTGAACCGCCCAGCTCTCACTACAACCACGGGTTTTGTTCGGGCAAAACTTCGGGCTGCACTCATGAAACTTCTTGCGTTTTTTATCGATTCAACGTACAGAACGATGCTTTTGGTTTGAGCGTCTGTTCCAAAGAAGTCAATAAGGTCACTCAAATCTACGTCAAGCATTGAACCTGTTGACACTACAGCGCTTAAGCCAACTTGCGACTCCATTGCCCAGTCTAAAACTGATGCGCATAAAGCCGCACTCTGAGAGATAAAAGCGATTTTTCCTGCGATAGCTCTTTTTTCACCAAAAGTTGCATAAAGATTTATTTTTGGTCTGATTACGCCGAAGCTGTTTGGACCAATGACGCGCATGCCGTATCTTTGTTGGGATTGAAGAATTTTTTGCTCTAACTTGGCGCCTTCTTCACCGATTTCCCTGAAACCAGCAGAGGTTATGATTACTCCTGAAACACCTGCTTCACCGCATTCTTCCATAATCTGAGGAACCGTATGTGCAGGAGTAGCGATGATTGCTAAATCAATCTTTTTAGGAATCTTGTTTACTGTTGGATACGCCATTATTCCCTGCACTGAATGCCTAAACGGGTTAACTGGAAAAACCATGCCTTTGTAGCCAACGCCGACTAAGTTGCGTAAAATTTTTGCGCCCAAAGAGCCTTCTTTTTCGCTTGCCCCAATAACGGCGATACGTTGGGGGTTAAAAATTAAGTTAAGGTTTTCAATGCCCACAATAAACACCGTTAGTTAATCAAAAGATATTGTATTGAGTAATTTTAAAGCTTGCCAAATTCAGGGAGAAAACAAATTTGAGCTAAAAATTAAGTTTAAATAGTAAGAAAAGAGAAGAATCTAGTGGTTTTTTCCTTGGCAAATTTTACCCTCAATGTGATTCGAGCGGGAAACATTGCCGCGTTTATAGTCACCTTAATAGTTAATGGGTTATCAACCACTACTTTTTTCAACAACAGAACTACCAGCGAAGTCTCTGACGCTTACCCCACGCTAATAACGCCGCCTGGCTACGTCTTTAGTATATGGAGCATAATCTACGTTTTACTTGCAATCTTTGTAATCTACCAAGCCTTGCCAAACCAGAAAACTAAACCCTACCAAAAACAAATAGGCGCCCTCTTCATCCTAAGCAGCCTCTTTAACATCGTCTGGCTACTTCTTTGGCAATACGACTACATCACAATCTCAGTCGCAGCCATGCTTGCACTTCTGGCAACACTGATTACTATCTATTTACGCTTAAACATTGGACGCTCAAACTCGCCGATAATCGAGAAAATCTGTGTCCACTTGCCCTTCAGCGTCTATCTTGGCTGGATAACCATCGCAACCATAGCCAACATCGCAGCCGCACTGGTGTCAGTTGGTTGGGATGGTTTTGGCATAAGCGCGGAAACATGGACAATCATTGTTTTAGTTGTTGCACTAATTATCACGTTGCTTGTTATTGCTACAAGAAAAGACGTAGCCTACAGCCTTGTGGTGGTTTGGGCTTTAGTGGGAATCGCTGTTAAAGAAGGAGCCGCCCCCAATATTGTAGTAACAGCTCAAATTGCAATACTCATCATCTTCATCGCGTTAGCTTTGGCAATAGCGTTTTACATACTGCGCGGCAAACGAAGAGTTGTTTATCGATGAATCGTAAAGTGCTGAGCTATGAGTTAGCAGGCATAGTTTTCATTTTGCTTTTGGGGAGCGTTTTACACTTCACTTTTGAATGGTCAGGCAATCAACCCATCGTGGGCGTGTTTTCTGCGGTTAACGAAAGCGTTTGGGAACATCTTAAACTGGCGTTTTGGCCTGCTCTGCTGTTTGCGTTGATAGAATATGTGCCTCTAAAGAGGGTGGCTAACAATTTTGTTTTCGCTAAAACGGTTGGCGTTTATGTTATGGTGGCGGTTATTCCATCGATTTTTTACTCTTATACAGCGCTCGCTGGTGAAAGCCTGCTGGCTGTTGATATTGGCTCGTTTGTTATCGCGGTAATCGTTGGGCAACTGTTAAGTTATAAACTGTTAACTTATCATTCGTTGTCACAGAAGCTCGCTTGGGTGTCTCTGTTCTTTTTTGCTCTTTTAGCGGTGTTATTTGCGGTATTCACCTTCTATCCACCGCACATCCAGATTTTTCAGGATTCCCCAACAGGCGGATATGGCATACCTACGTAAACTTGAGTGGTCAACGAAAAGTTAAGTATTAGCATCTGGAAAGATTATTGAAGAAAAATGGCTTATCTCCGCGAAGAAAAAGAAAAACTTGAAGTCGACTATCCCCTGCAGAAGCTTTGGGATAACATTCCAAAAGCAGTTAAAAAGTTGGAGTGGAAAATACAGGAAACTAGCAAAGATACGCATCACCTGAAAATCAAAACTAAAGGCGGCTTCATGTCTTACCCGTCAACGCTTAAAGTTGACTTGGAAGTGGTGGATGAAAAAACGACTCGAATGTTGCTTGCGGTGGAAACCCCAGTTACCACGATTACGTCTATGGCGGATATTGGCAGAACCCGTGACCGTCTAGAAAACTTTGTTGTAACCTTAGCCAAGATTATGGATGGCACAATAAAGGCATAACTTATTCAAGTATTTGTGACTTCTTTAACGCTAACCAAGCTATAAACAAGAATATTCCAGTGTATGCTAACCCTATCCCAAGTGCTCTTAGCGCCACAATACTCATTGGTTCAGTGTAGAGTATTTCCATGATTGGCAGAGCCGATGGATTTTCCTGAGTTGCTTGCAAGTCTATTCTGCCGAAGGTTACATTTGCAGAAGGGTAAAGTAAACCGTAGACTAAGTTGGTTCCAATATTATCTATACCTGCACTTACCGACAACGTGCTGTTGTTATCCAAGGCTAAAGTCCCAGTTGCTCCAGTTCCTGGGAAATAATTCAGGGATGCTGATGGACCCAAGAAAACAGAAACAACTGGTAACGCTATGAAGAGGGCTAAAAACAAGCCTAGCCCAATTAATGCAGTTAAAATGGTGTTTTTGGTTAGCGAGCCCATCGCTAAAAGTATTGAAATCCAAACGAAAGTGCTTATCAGATTTCCAAGCATTACAAGGGGTATTAATTCAAGGTGGTTTTGTGGTCCATAAACGAAGATAGAACCTACAGTTGTGTAGGTGAACAGTATCACGTATGAGATGAGTATTATTATGAAGGAAGAGAAGAGTTTTCCTAAGAAAACCATTGTGCGCGAGACTGGCTTCGTAAGTAGCGGTACAATGGTGCCGCTTTCAAACTCGCTTGAAATACTGTTCATAGCTATGGCAAGAGCAAAAAGGAAAAATCCAAAGCCGCCCACACCGAAGGTAATGGCGAAATTTGCGTTCTCAGTAATTTCTGTCTCGGTTGTTGAGCTTAGAAGTACTGGCAGCGCCAAACTTAGAGTAGCTAACGCAAACGCGATTACTATAATGCCTATGAACTTTTTCTTTCGGATGGTCCAGAGCATTTCATAGCGGACAACTGCCCAGAAACGCGTAAGCCAACTTGAGTGTATTCCAAGAGCAAATTTTGGTAACTTCATTGTTTTTTGCCTCCTTTATCGTTGTTGACAAGTTGAATAAACACGTCTTCAAGACTTGAAGCCTTTTGACTCATACCAACTATTATTCCGCCAGCGCCCGTGACCTCTTTTGAAACCAGTGCTCGCACGTCATCATGGGTTTTCGGCTGAATTCTTAACGTGGTCCCTGCTTGCAAGACATCCGAGATGAAAGGCAATTTCTTAACAGCTGAAACAACCGTGTCTGAAGGTTTAGCTAACTCGATTTTTATCATTGCTGGCCCAGCAAGCATGCCTGAAACGTTCTGGAGGGTATCTGAAGCCAGCATTGAACCTCTATTTATAATAGTTACATTGTCGCAGATTTGTTCCACTTCAAAAAGCAAGTGCGACGAAAGAAAGATTGTCATTCCCTCTTTCGAAATCGCCTTAACCAGTTCGCGAACTTCAACCATTCCGACTGGGTCAAGACCTATGCTTGGTTCATCCAAAATAATCAGTTCGGGCTCACCCAAAAGCGCCTGTGCAATGCCGATGCGTTGCTGCATGCCCTTGCTATACTTGCCAATTAAGTCGCCTTCTCTGCCTTTCAAGCCGACAAGGTCAATTAGTTTGGGGATTTGTTCAGCGCGTTCCTGACTTGTCATGCCGTACATTTGGCCGTAAATGTCCAAAAGCTCACTGCCTTTAAGGTGCTTGGGAAACTTGGGCAGTTCAGGCATGTAACCAATTTTCAAGCGTGAATCCGCATTATCAACATGCACTTCTTCCCCCAAAACTTTAGCCGAGCCAGAGGTGGGCTTAAGCAAGCCGACGAGGATTTTGATGGTGGTTGTTTTTCCAGCGCCGTTTGGACCCAAAAACCCGTGGATAGTGTTCTTTTTTACTTTAAGGCTTAGCTCGTTTACGGCTGTTAGGGAATTGTAGTTTTTTGTCAGGTGGTCGGTTTCTATGGCGTAGTCCAACTTGCAAGCGCTTCCTTTATGGTTGCTTTAAAGCGAGTTTTAATATAAGCTTAACCTTATTTTAGGGCAAATCATTAAGCGTGTCAGATTTATTCGTGCAACGCACTTACTTTTCCTCTTCTACGCATAACAAGAAGAACCACTGTAGCCGCAACAATAATTGCCGCCAAAACAATTAACGCGTAAACAATCACTGGGTCTAAAGCTGACGCCTGCCAAATGTTAGTCGCCGTAGCGATGCTGTGCATAGTGTAATCCGCCCCTTCAGAGAAGCCCTCCACGCTGACGCCAGTAGCCTGATCCCAAACGTAAGTGTTATCAAAGCTAATGGCTGAAACAACCGTTCGAGCAGCACCCGCATAAGTGCGTTGCTCCACGCCGGTTATGGTTATGTTGCCGACGCGTGAATCCAAAAACTGGTCACCTAATTTCAGGTTTGCTGGAACGATAAAGTCATCAATTAACTGCCCCGTTTGCAAATTCAATGTTGAGGCGGTAGTTTCCGTTGTGTCATTAACGTAAGTGGAGACTATGCGAACTTGAATCAGCGGTCCAGAAACATCGGTTACTTCCATCCGTGCAGCTTTTACTTGGTGGTCAGGCAAAACATTCCCCGTATAGGTCACTTCGTACTCTATCCAATCGCCAGTTTTTACCCCAACCGCAGGCTGCGCCAAAATTGGACCAGCCAAAACTAAAACCACAACAAGCCAAACAATCATGCAGATTTTAGTCTTCATCTAGAAGCCTTCAATGAAGCTATATGGCAAACAGTTTATTATAAAATTTCGCTAAGAAACACTCAAGCCTTCGCCAGCTTACGTTTTTGCCACTTTGACAGGGCAAATGCTAAAGCAGCAAGAACCGCCGAGATTAAAGCTACAGCAAGGATTAATTCAGACGGTACAGGTTGGCTCTGCTTAACTGTGAAGACGACAGTTTGCGAACTGCCAACATTGCCGTGAACGTCGACTGCATAAACAGTTAAGTTGTGACTGCCCGGTTGAAGCGTCAATGTGGAGTTTCCGTTGGCAACTACGAGTTTTTCTGAGTCAACGCCAAACTTAACCATCACTATCGGCTTGTTTACTGTAAAATCCACCTGCACCTCTGGAGAGTAAGCGCCTGTTTTGGGGGAAAGAACATGGATTTGAGGAGCCTGTGCATCTGCTGGTTGCTCCAGAGTTGGGTTATACTGCTCGTTCAACGCGGTGGGGTGCGCATTGTTCTCTATCATGACCACTGAGCCGCCTAAAACATACACCCGGTCGTCGACAACCGCAACTGCAACGTTAACCCTTGGCGTTGGCATCAAAGAGCAAACACGCCAGTTTCCTAAAGCGTAGGTGGCACTTGTAAAGCTGGGCGGTCCAAGATCCCACCATGTGCTGTCAACGCCAAAAACGTGAACCCGACCTGCCGCGGAAACTGGACTTGCAGCAGCCAGATAATACCCTAAAACCAGCGGTTCACCAATGCTCCAACTGTCAGTTGCTGGATCGTAGACTTGGTGTGAGCATGAGTAGGGGAAAGCGCCAAACACGTGTATTTTGCCATTCACGACCGCTGAGGTGCAGCTCCAAATCAGCCGTAAACCCGGTGCAGTAGGCATTGCCGCTTTAGTTGTCCAAGTGTCAGTCGCTGGGTCGTAGACTTCAGTGGCGTTTGAGTTGCCGCCGACAACGTAAATTTTGCCGTCTACCACGCTGGCGCTAACGCCGAGTCTTGGCGTGGGCATGGCTGTTTTTGTGCTCCAAGTGTCCGTGGCTGAATCATAAACCTCGTTTACTACGGAAGCCACGTATTGCCCGTCGCGTAAACCTGTTGTTCCGCCGACGCAGTAAATTTTGCTGTCGACTACTGCTATGCCAAAACTGGCTCTCGGCGTTGGCATGGAGGTTTTGAAAACCCACTGGTCAATTGCTGGGTCATACTGCTCATTGATGTTGGTGCATACAACCCAGCTTGGAGGGTCAATGACTCCGCCGATAGCGTAAATTTTGCCGTCTACAACTGCGGCTCCAAGGCTGGCTCGGGCAACTTGCATCGGCGCCTTAGTGCTCCAAGCGTTTGATGAGGAAGCCTTAGCGGGTAAAATGCAGATGGAGCAAACTATCAAGACGGCTAAGCCAAGTGTTAGAGCGACTTTTCCCTGCATAAATGGTCTCG
This sequence comes from uncultured Candidatus Bathyarchaeia archaeon, assembly GCA_964391275.1. GTDB lineage: Archaea > Thermoproteota > Bathyarchaeia > Bathyarchaeales > Bathycorpusculaceae > Bathycorpusculum. Next base: position 10,107 of record CAYMLF010000022.1, on the reverse strand, counting down.
TTCATAATAGGCTAGTTATTGATATAAGAGATTTCCATCGCATTGAATTATCAAACTTCAAGCTGAACTTCATACGTCATGTATCCAAGGCTTAACACGTTTTCTGTGATTGTTGGAAAAACCACAAAAGGCTCGCCCATGTAGGAAGCGGTTAACTCGAACCAGCAGTTTCGCGTGATTTCGATGACAAACCTGTCAGTGCGGTCGGGCACGTTGTAGATTTCTACAAACGCTTCTACATCCCCATGCTCACCCTGCCCATCTTGGAACACCCAGAAATTAACAGTAGTCTGGAAATAGTCGCCGCTGTCTTCTTCACGCAACTCATACCAGATGCATTCTCTTACGCCGGTTGACGGAAAAGCTGGGTCTGTTATGTTGATTAGTAAACGGTCTTTTATTTGGTAAATTTCTTCATAAAGTGGATAATGCTGTTTTTCTTGTGGAGCCTCAGACTGTGATGTCGAAGGCAAATATCTTCCTACTGCTAACCCGACAAGGAGACTGATTGCTAGGTAAACAAGTAATTTTTTTCTTGACATCATAGTTGTCTTGTATTGAGCAGTTTCTGTTTAAGGTTTATTAAAGTCTGCCTTTGCCAGCTTATTTGGGGCGCTGAACTCGAATTTTGATGTTTCGATTTAGAGGGTTATTTTTGCAACGTACAGTAAATTTCGGTTCTTACTTCTTTTTAAAGTAAAAATATGCATCAAATGCTCATTAACGCTATAATTTTACGATTAAAAGTCCTTGAGGCTTTTTTCGGGGATTGATAGGTTGGAAAAACTTATATGCAGATTCAATCCAAAAATAAAAGCTGAAAATCGGTGATTTGATGAATAAAAATACAATGTATATTTTAGTTGCAGTATTAGTCGTAGTCATCGTAGTCGGCGGTGTCGCAGCATACATTTTAATGAATCCTGGTGGAGATACTGGAGAAGAAAAGAAGCTAAAAGTTGCGGATGCTACAAGCTTGCAATTCAAAGTAGAAGATGAAACAGGAGCATACAAGTATTCAGCTAAAAACATGGACACAGATACACTGTTGCGGATGGAATACTTAGATGAAGAATACGGATTCATTATAATTCTTGATAATGGCGAAGAAAAAGCTTGGAGTACTATGTCGGGCGAATGGGCTGAGGAAGATTATGAAACAACATTCAATGACTGGAACCCAGTTTGGGAGGATTATTTAGAATGCCTCGCTAATTGGACTGAGGGCGATGGCGAATGGACATCAGAAGACGAGACAGTTAAAATCTCTGAAATCGAAATAAACCCTGAGTTAGAAGACTCGCTTTTTCAATCTGGTTAAATGAGAACCGATAACCATAACACCCTTTTTTTTAAAAACACTACTAAAAAATATCTTTTCTCTTAATCTAACACCAATGTTTGATTTAGTACACTCTACTTAGCTTTAATCATTTTTGGCATTTAGCGCAAAGATACACTTGTCCGCCGCCATGATTGATTTTTTCGATTTTGGAGTTACAGTTTGGGCAGTTTTGGTCTTTCATGGTTGAACCCATCAGCGGCATGTATCCGCCTTGCCTGCCGTACAAGTCGGTGAACTGGTTTTTGCCGCCTGCTTTGAGGCGTTCTTGAATGACAGCGTTAATTGCGTTGTAGAGGGCAGTTTTTTCTTGCTTACTCAAGCTAGCGGTGTTGCGTTTGGGGTGAATTTTGGCGCGGAAAATGACGTCTTGGAATGCACTGTTGCTTAAGCCAACCAAAACGGCGGTTTTGCCTACAAGAGCAGCTTTAACATTCTGATTCTTTGCCAATTTAGCCAAAAAGGTCTCTTGCGTAAAATTTTTAGTGTCCAGTGGTGAGGGGACTTCTGAGAAGTCACGCTTATACAAGTAATTATTGCCTAAATCCTCTTGTGCTACGGCTTGGATGCAGCCCAGTCCAGTTAAGCTAACCGTTAAAGCTGTGCCATCTTGAAAGGTAAGTTTAAGATGAAATTTTGAAGGCAACGAGTTTTGACTCTGGCCATATTGAATTTTTCCGCCGTATTCAGGAGCCAAAACTAAATTCCAGCCGTTGCTAAGCTTGACCAAGACGACGTTTCCCCGAGAGTTTATCGAGGTAATTTCACTCCCAACCAAAGCGTTAAATGCAGAGGCATCCCTGTTCACGCAACCCAGTTTTTGGAGATTCTGGCAATTCTGCAATTCGTACGCTTGGATTGTTTTGCCGATTAATTCTTTGTTCATTTGGGAGGCGAGAATGTGGGCTTCTGGAAGCTCAATGCTCAACTTTGATTCACCATTAACGGTTACATAATTAATGCATTCTTTACGCGTATTATAAGCTATGCAATTGTTCGGGGGTTCGGTTTAGTCAAGAAATGTTGACTAAAGCTTTCTGCAGTTAGTCAAGAAACATGAACGAAAACCCTTTTTATTGATAACTGCGCTGGATGCTCTTGAGGTTCCACCAGTGCTGTCAAACTTAAATGGCTTCAAAAGAAAAGCTAAGATGATAGTTGTTTTAACTGCAATTTTGGCTCTCTCTTCTCCATTATTAGTTTTTCAAGCCAGCGCAGATTCTCCTGGACTAGTTTTTGGAGCTATTCAAATCAAGGCTGACGGCTCTGTTCAGGGAACCGATAAAATTCAAAGAGTCGGCAATGTTTACACTCTCACCGCTGACATCAACGTACAGCTTAACGATAACTTGTGGGGCTTAACCCCCTGCATAGTAGTGCTGAAAGACAATGTTGTTATTGATGGGGCAGGGCACGCTATCCAGTCAAACGGCACGGGAATGGGCATATACGCTAGAGGCGTACAAGACGTGACTATCCAGAATTTCAGAATGCACGGATTCGTTTTAGGCATAAGCTCCTTTGTGGCGGAACCAGGCGCGCCTCCAGAAATACTTTACAAGAAAACAGCTAACAACCGCATAGTCAACAATGACATTGAACTTGTGGGTGTCTCAAACCCCATGCAGTCTGATTTGGCAGGGTGGGGAATTTACGTTGAATTCGCAGAAGACATCCAGGTCACGGGAAACACAATCAAGACGTCCTACTCCTCGAAAGGATTATTTGTTGGCTCCACCTGCAACCGGACGACAATTAGTGATAACCATTTCTTCGGATGCGGACTAGACCTTCTAAATCTTGCTTCGAAGACAATTAGCGGCAACACAATAGACGGCAAATCAGTCGTTTACCTTAACGGCGCATCAAACCAAATCGTCGAAAACGCTGAGCAAGTCCTCCTATACAATTCAGACAAAATCACAGTGCAAAACATAGACCCAAACAACATTTACAGAAGAACAATACAGCTGGAAAAAATTGTTGACTCAACCATAACAAACTGCAGAGGCATCATAGGATTAACCGAATGTAGCAACAACGACATTTACGGTAATTTGGCAACAAATATTGCACTTTTCCAAAGCAGCCACAACAAAGTCTACAACAACACGGTTTCAGGCGGCTACGTGATTTATCCCCGTGCAGGCTCAGAGTTTACTGATGGACGCAGATGCATAGATTTAAGCGGCTCAAGCTACAACGAAATCTTCTGCAACATACTCAAAGACAGCAACCAAGGCGTTCACTTAGGCGAAGTCGAAGAAGGAAGCAGCCACAATAGCATTTACCAAAACAACATATTCAACGTTGGACAGGGCGTTTTAATAAGTTACAGTCCAGAAAACCAGATTTACTCCAACCTGGTAACTAACAGCACAGTCGGCATAAGCATTCAAGTCGCAGAAAAAATTACAACTTACCAAAACAACATTACCCGCTGCAATACAGCCGTAAGCATAACAGGAAGCAACAACCAAGTCTACCACAACAACTTCATCGACAACACACATCAAGTTGCGATCTACGACCAAATGCTGTTTACATCCAGTATAGTTCTAGCCTATTCAGTAAACAACACTTTTGATGCAGGAGTTTTAGGAGGCAACTTTTGGAGCACCTTTAACGGGGTAGACTCAAACGGTGACGGCATAAGCGAAACACCATACACTATAGACAGAAACGGCACCGACAATTATCCCTACGTGCAACCTCTAAACTTCGGATTTGAAGTGCCCCAAACAACACCCTACACGCAACCGCCTGCCTCGTCGCCTCAAGCAACACCAAGCCTTCCAGCGCAAGAAACAGCACAAGCCTCTACGCCTGCGACAGTAGCCACTGAATATTCAGCTTGGATAATCCTGCCAATTATTGTGGTTTTTTCCCTCATAGTTCTTGGAGTTAAAAAAAGAAAAAGAAAACATGGATTCTGAATTATCTTATTTGGGCGTCTTTTACTTCATAAATTATGTCGCCTGCAAAACGCATGTTCTGTTGGTCGATTTCTTGAATCATGCGGTTAACCATCCTGCCCACCACAAGCACCATAACGTTAAGTCCCCTAGAAGCAGCGACTGCGGCAGCATGACTAATCCCAAACTCAATATCGGCTTCTAAATTCATCTTTTTTAGAACTGCTCTTCCAACAGCGCCCATGACGCCTATGCGGTCAGGTTTGAACTCGTCAATGAATCCGTGAATCTTCTTCAGGTCCGCTGCTCTAGAGCCGCCTTTGCGTATGCTGGGCAGTTTAACAATGAGGATTTTTCCCTGTTTCAACTTGACTTTGCCTTTTAGGTCTCTTAAGCCGATGTCCTCGCCTGGGTTGGCATCGTTGGCTGCGGTTCCGACTGCTTCGGTTGCAGGGTCATTTGGAGGTACTGTGAAGAAGATGCCCTCTTTAGTGATGAGCCCCACTTGTTCGCCAGCTTGCACCTTGTGTGTGGCAAGGGCTATCCATGCATGTTCAATCTTTAATTCGCTCTTTACTGTCCTAACGTAGTCTTCTAAGCCACGCAGGTTTTCGCGGAGTTTGGTGATGCCTTTAGCTGTTATTCGGTAATCTGCCCTTTCCGAACCAGCTTCTAACATGCCTTCTTTTGAGAGTTTTTTGAAGTATTTTGAGATTGCCTGAATGGTTATGCCTAATGCGTCGCTGACGTCTTTTTGTTTTACGTGTGGCTGGTTGCGCATGACTTCGAGGAGGATTTGGAATTTTGTGAATTCGCCTTTGTCTCTTAGCAGGATTGCTAGGGCTTGTTTACTCAATTTTGTATTCAACCTGTGTTTAACTTTAGTTAAACGAATATTTATAAGCTTTCAGGTAGGATAAACCCACAGGGGAACAAAGAACAAATGCACATAATGGAAGGCTTCCTGCCACATCCATGGTGGGAAATATGGTTCGCAATATCAATCCCAATAGTTATCTACGGCATTTATCGCCTAATCAAAATAACAAAAAATGTTCCAGAATCAAAACCGCTCCTCGCGTTAATGGGCGCGTTCATATTTGTACTTTCAGCATTAAAAATACCATCCGTAACCGGAAGTTGCTCGCACCCCACAGGCACAGGTCTATCCGCCGTGATAATGGGGCCTGGAATAACTTCTGTGCTTTCAATGATAGTGCTTGTCTTCCAATCCCTACTCTTAGCTCACGGAGGATTAACAACACTTGGTGCAAACCTTTTCTCAATGGGCATCGCAGGGCCATTACTTGCTTATGCCATATGGAAGATTTGCCAAAAAGCCGATGTTAAACCTGCAATTGGAATATTCCTTGCAGCAGCACTCGGCAACTTATTCACTTACGTTGTAACTTCCTTCCAGCTTGCATTAGCAATTCCAATCGGCAACAGCTTTTTCGATGGGTTCCTATTCTTCGGCGGAATCTTTGCCATAACACAAATTCCCTTAGCAATCGCCGAAGGCATACTTGCAGTAATACTCTTTGACTTTCTTGCAAAGTACAAAGGTCAATTGTTAGCAACGTTAAAAGTGATAAAAATTCCAAAAATGAAGAAAACAGTGGAGGTAAAACAATGAACAACAAACACTACATAATTTTGATAGCTATTGTAGTGGTAATCTGTGTAATTCCATTAATTCTACTCCCCAATGCAGAGTTCGGTGGAGCCGACGGAGGCGCTGAGCAAGCCATTTCCGACACAGGATATGAACCTTGGTTTACCTCAATCTGGGAACCTCCAAGCGGCGAAATAGAAAGCTTACTGTTCGCGTTGCAAGCAGCAATCGGTGCAATCATAATCGGATACTTTATTGGCTATGAACGGGGAAAAAGAGCAAAAAAAGAAATAAAGGCTTCAATGTAGTCTTAACATCGGACGAAAAAAAGATATGGCTCACAGCGATTACTATGCACAAATCGATAGGTACGCTTACACAAACAAGCTATCAAAATGCAGTCCAGTAACTAAATCTTTTTTTGCCCTTTCCACTCTAATTATCACTGTTTCTGCGCAGTCAATCGTTGTGCCAATAATAGTGTTTTTGATAATGACTGCTTTAGTGCTTCAATTAGCTGGTGTAAAAGCCCGCTTTTATGTTAACCTTCTTCGTTACCCAACATTCATGGTTGCGTTAAGCTGCCTTCTTATTGCCTTGTTTCCTTTTAACGCTGGTGAAGCGTTAACTCAATTAGCTTTCAACGGCTTCACTTGGACAATATCCAAAAGTGCAGTAACATTGGCTGTTAACATCCTTTTCAGAGTAGAAGGCGCGCTTTCCTGCTTGTTCTTTTTAGTGCTAACAACTTCCATAACTGACCTTAGCCTGCTGCTCAGACGAATTCATGTTCCCAAAGCGCTTGTAGAAATATCGATGCTAATTTACCGTTACATCTTTGTGTTTCTTGAAGTTGCCGAGCAAATGACTATTGCACAAACAATGCGGTTAGGCAAGGGTGGATGGATGAAAAAAATTCGTGGATTAGCCTTGCTTGCAGGCAACCTTTTCATACGCGCGCTTGAACAGGCTGAGCGCACCTTTACCGCAATGAGTTCAAGAGGATATGATGGAACCATTAGAGTTTTAGAAGAGTTTCCTAAATCAAACAAAGTAATGCTTGTAGCGATAGTGCTTTTTGAAGTGTTGCTTGCTGTTTTGGTCTTTTTAACATTAAACTTTGGGGTCTTATAATATGTTGTTTAGAATTGAACACTTGATACATCAATATTCAGATGGAACAACCGCGTTAGATGACGTGTCATTGAGTTTTGAACGAGGTGACCGTATTGCTCTTTTAGGCACTAACGGTTCTGGCAAAACAACGCTTCTTAATCACCTCAACGGTATTCTCAAACCTACTTCAGGCGCCATCTATTATGAAGACAAGCTCTTAACTTATGATTCTAAAGCATTGCTTGAACTTAGGCGGCATGTCGGTTTTGTCTTCCAAGACCCAAACGACCAACTTTTTGCGCCTACAGTAAAACAGGATGTTGCTTTTGGTCCGTTGAATCTTGGTTTTCCAGCCGAGCAGGTTAAGAAGATTGTTGATGACGCGCTTAAGACTGTTGGTATGGCTGAATTTGCCGAGAAACCGCCGCATTTTCTAAGTCTTGGGCAGAAGAAGCGTGTTGCTCTTGCGGGCGTGTTGGCTATGCAGCCTGAAGTTATCATTATGGATGAACCCACGTCTAACTTGGACCCAAGAGCCACAAGCGAAATCCTTCATTTGCTATTGCAGCTGAACAGGGAAAAAGGCATTACGTTGCTGTTGGCTACGCATGACGTTGACATGGTGCCCCTGTTTGCCAATAAACTCTACATTTTAAACAAGGGTAAACTTGTGTCTCAGGGCAAGCCAAAGGAGCTTTTCTCTGACACTGAATTGATTAGGAAAGTGAATCTGCGTTCCCCACGCTTGACGCACCTTTTTGAAGTGCTTAAAAAACAAGACAACCTCCCAGTTGAAGGAGAATACCCGTTAACTATTAGTGAGGCAAGAAAAGAAATATTGCGGTTGTTAGGCAAAGAGTCTAGCGAGAAAGCGAGTCAGTAATGAGCGCGGTTGAAGCATCCATAATAGGCGTAATAGCAATAGGCTTACTGCACGGGCTGGAGCCTGGTCACGGTTGGCCTTTAGCGCTGCTTTATTCGGCAAAAACTACTCGACCAACTTTTTACGCCTTTATCAGTTCAGCCGTTCTCGCGGCGGCTCATTTTGTGTCTTCAATAGCTGTAGTCGTCATTTACATGGTTGCAAGTCTTTTCTTTGATTTCTCCAGCCCCATCCTCACTTACATAGCCGCAATTGTCTTGGTGGTTTTGGGCGTACGAATGCTTATGGAGAAAGTTCATTCCGACCTTGGCGAGCAGCATGGGCATTTTCACGATAACGCCTGCGACTTAACCCACACGCACCAGCACAAGCACCTTGACGGTGAAGGCGGCGTTCACGTGCATGAGCATGTGCATCCTAAACGGTTAAACATGAGCTTGCGCAAATTGGCAAGCTGCGCGTTTGTGTTGGGTTTTGCGCATGAGGAAGAGTTTGCGTTGTTGGCATTGGCATTTGGCGGTGTTAGTCCGCTTCTGTTGATGACTTCTTACGGTTTGGCTGTGGCTGCGGCGTTGATTGGCGTTACATTGTTGGGCATAAAAATGTATGAGCGGGTTAAATCGCGGATTGAGCGTTACGAGAAGTATATTCCAAAGGTCAGCGGCGCCATCTTGATTGTTATGGCGGCTGCGATGGTTTTGGGTGTGCTGTAAGCGGTGGCGGCTCTTGGGAACTGGTTTTCAACATGCTAATGAGCTGGTTTTCAGCCAATAGGCTCTACCTCTATAGGTTTTACTAGACCTCTATCCCTCTATAGGTGCAGTGCAATGTTTGGATATTAGGATGCTAATATGCTGGCGAAAGAGTGACTCGCCGAAATTTTCTTGAATGAAAAGCCGTTTTTTTGGGTACTGATTTGATTTTTGATGGTTTGGGTGAAACTGTTCCTTCTAAACAATGCCTACTTCTCAGCACTTTCTCCAATGTTGAGAGTTAAGGCATGCCTCACAGGCGCTCCTCACCCGAGAACATCATCTATTATGACTTAATATTTAAGTTTACAGGGCGGTGTTCAAACAGCTCTAAGAAAATCAAAACGCCCAACTGCTCAAACCCCACCTACATATTTGTGCTATGTTGGAAACGGCGAGGTCTCTCTGAGCAGACCCCCCTCCCTTATATAAAGCCATGTTGAACGCTCAACTGTTGCTCTCGGCGACCTACCCCCCCTCTATTTAAAGAAGCCATGTTGCTCAAGCCGCTTCACATGAAATCCTAAACAGCCAATGCCGCCAAAACTGATCTGTCTTTTGCTGTTGCTGAATATGTGAATTCAACTATTGCTTTCTCCAATGCACTCTGGACACTAGCATGACCCAGTCACATGTAGCTAAAAAGGGGCTCTCACACTCCTACCCCAAAACACCACGTCTGTTGCTCTCACAGTAGACCTATCCCCCTATAAAGAGCGCAAAAAGGGTTATAACATGCTAATGGCGTGCTTTTTCGGGGTTTCAAGCTTTTTTAGAGTCCGATTTTTCAATGTACTTGCTGCCCCAAATGGCTGTCTTTATCGTTAATATAAGAATGCCACCAAAAATCCCTGCCAAAGCAGCCAGCCTTACGTAGGAATCGTTGAAAAATGTGTGATACCATAAACCATTGTAAGGCGTGCCCACAATAAGTACCACTTGCCCCACTCCAATCAAGAAAAGCCCAAACAACGTGCCCTTATGAAACCTGAATTTTGCCCACTGCATAATTCTAATTAAAACAATTAAGGCACCAATAGGAAAACTTGCAACAACGACGTAAACCAACACTTTATACAGGATACTATTTCCAACAAGAAAGTAACCTACACTGCTAAGAATAAACGCCAATACAAAAGTTAAAGCAATAAGCGATGCCCCAAGCAGTATAGCCTTGTCCATGTCGATTCCAATTCGACTCTTAACGCTTCAACTTTTAAAACTTGCCTAAAAATCCACAACAAGAGGAAAAATTGGAAATTAGCTGATTTTTACCTACCCTCTTGGGGCTATTTGCTTTTTGTCTCTACAAACTGCTCAACAACACAACCACATCTGCTGCAATCAACGTGCAAACCATACCTGTGACTTTCAAAACCGCTAACCAAAGCGTTTTTTGACGGAAAAACAAAACCGCACCGCCTGCACCTGTAATTACCGCCCACCCGAGTTCTACCCCTCTGCACCCAATCATAAACCAATGC
>CAYMLF010000021.1:3664-18889 GCA_964391275.1 uncultured Candidatus Bathyarchaeia archaeon | reverse complement strand
TCTTTTTCAGGCTGCAACACTGAAACATTGCCTGCCTCGTCTTCAGCCGCAAGTATCATGCACTGTGACTCGATACCCGCCAGCATCCGCCGCTGCAGGTTCAATAGGAAAACGCATTTTTTGCCCAAGAGCTCCTCAGGTTTGTAGTATTTGAGCAATCCAGCAACTGCCTGCCTTTTTTCAGTGCCAAAATCAACCAGCAGCTTTATCAGTTTTTTTGATTCTGGAACCTGCGTTGCCTCAACAACTTTTCCAACCCGTAAATCAAGCTTTTCAAAATCGCTAAATGAAATCTCCTGTTCTGCCATACGTTTTCCCTGCATAGCGTTAAGTTAAGCTTTCAGATATTACTTTTGCTGGCGTTCATCAGCTATGCGCATTCTTTCTTTGGTCGCCAGCTTATGCGCTAGAAGCAGTGGCTCGGGGATACGCTTTTTTGATAGGTGCCTAACGATTTCTACCGCCGTCTCTAAAGACACCATGTGACCGATGCTAACGTAAACTGGCTTTGAGCCTTGCTTGGTGGTTACTACTTCGCCGACAACTTCGCCCTTATCCACCAAAAACTCGCGGTTTCCAACCTTGACAGGTTCGCCGATTAAGCGGCTTTTAGCGGCACCAACCGTTGGTTTCCCAACCACCAGTCCAAGATGACTTGCAAAGCCGCAACGGTAAGGATGCGCCAAGCCCTGTGCGTCAACAAGAAAGACATCTGGCAAAACCCTAAGCTTCCTTATCGCAGCCATTGCAGGTGGCATTTCCCTAAATGAAAGCAACGTGGGAATATATGGCATTTTCACCTCGACAACGGCAACCTGCGCTTCTAAAATCTCCAATGAATCATAATCCAAAACCGTGACCGCTCCTATTCCAGAGTTGCCAAAGTACGCGACGTCTACGCCGCCGACGGTCTGGATTTTCTGCGGTAACCTGTCTTCTCTTATGATTTTTTGGGATAAGCAAGTTTGGGTTTGGCGTGCTTTTTTCACAGAAAAACTACTGCTTAGTTTAGGCTGCTTCAAGGTTTAGCTTTTCTTCGCCGTTTTTTAGGTGGCGTCTGGGTTGGCTCGAAGCGTTTAAGGTAGTCTTCAAGGCTTTTTCTCCGCACTTCAGTGGTTATGTCGCCTCGTGTTGCTTCAATTATTTTTCGAGAAACATCGGATTTTCTGCGTAAGCCTGGCACAAGCATGTAAGCTTCATCTAGGGCGAGTAGTTCAATGAAGATTTCATCCATTATGGCTAAGCATTCTTCGCCCTTTTTTGTGTCGCCTTCCCGCAGCGCATCTAACGCTAAACGGCGATATTCACCTACAACGTCTGCTAAGCCTAATGCGTAGTCAACTGAAGGCACGTTAATTTCTTTAGGCGTAACAAACCGTTCCTCAAGAATAAGCGTTAAGAAAATGTTAGCTTCAGCGTATTCTTGAAGTGCAGCACTAAACATGCCGCCGTAGATAAGGTCAGGGTACTCTTTGGCGCATTCTTGTAAGCTACTAATCCTCTCAGTAGCCTCCTTAACTAGCTTTTGAGCTTCATCCTTCTTTTTCTGGTGAATCAGTAAAATAGCTTGTTTTGAGAGGCTTGTAGCTTTCCGCATGCTTTCATGGGTTTCTTCCCTGATTTTATCTTTCTGCATAAGGTCTAACTTTACTTCTTCCAAAACAGTCTTTAACTTAGCCAAACTAACATTCGCCTTCATGAATAACTAGAAGCGGCTTCTTATTTATCCATTTTAAAAACAAGAAAAAGGGTAAAACAATCTGGGGGTTACTCATCAGGTTTTTCTGAACCCTTCCACTTTTCAATTAGAAGTTTGTGGTCTCCCAATGCAAAGCTGACTTTCACAAATATTGAATCTGCTCCTTTGAAGGGGAACATGCTGTCTTCAGCGAGGTCTTTTGGGATATAAATCAAGTATTTACCATCTCTCCTCCTAAACAAGCGTCCTCTGCCTTCGCTTACCACCCGATTCACCACCACATAATTGAATGCTTGGTTTAATTATGGGTAATCAATTACTATTTAAGGTTATCCTTAACTTGCTTGCTTACCCAAAAATTGCTGTAAAAATGAATTATTTGCATGAAAAACAAAAAATTTGTTTCTCATAACTGCCTGCTATTATTGTCTTGACGGCTAAGCAGAACAACTCGGCTATCAGCTGACTCATCCACCACAGTGTACCCTGTTTTTTCCGCCAACCGCTCCGCGAAAGCTCTAACTTCAGGAAGCTGCGGCATATCCTCAAACCCTAACCGCAAATTCGAGAAACCAATATGCATGTACGCTTTCACCTCCACAAATGTTGGATTAGCTTTCTCCACCAGCTTAGCGTAATCCTCTATTTGACTCATGTTATGCCCTTTAACCAGCGTCATCCTTAATGCTGTACGGCATTTGAAGCTCGGCATAAAAGCTAAAGACTCATTCAGGTTAGCCCATCCGTTAAGCATTAGAGGTCGACAAACTTTGTTGTAGACTTGCTCATTTGGGGCACAGACGGAAATGTACAATTGAGTGGGTTCATGGCTTAACTGTGATAGCTTGCGAGGCAGAGTGCCGTTGGTTACCAGAAAAGTTGTTAACCCTTTCTGACGGTACGTGCGGATTAATTCGCCGATGTCTGGATAAAGCGTTGGTTCCCCTGTTAAGCTAATAGCAACCTGCTTAGGCATGTGAGCCTCAGATAGTTTACGCAAATCTGTTTTCGGGTTACCCTTGTATCCAGTTAAAATTTTCTCCTGCGCCTTAAAGCTTCCAGCAACAATCTCTTCAGGCGTGTTCAGCTTGGGCATTTTCATTTCATCCCAAGTAACCTGCAAATCTCCGCTTTGCGCACGCCAACAAAACAGGCAATGCTGAGTGCAATAGTAAAGCGAAGGCGACATTTGGATGCATCGGTGACTCTTAATGCCGTAAAACTTTTCTTTATAGCAGACTCTGCCGTTAACTATGGATTCATAGAGCCATTTACAACGTTTAACCGCTGAATGGTTTCCTATAAGATGGTACTTTTGCTTCTTTAACGTCTGTACCAGTGAGGCTGGAATATTTTCTCCCAATACGGCACATCCAAACAGAGCTATCCAAGTTACGTGAGTGGTTATTTTATAATATTTCCTTTCAAAAACTCCCTTTTCTTTCCACACGTCGGCTAAGAAACTGCGATTTCACCGTTTTGTTTCCAAGTGGACTAGGTAAAAGTTTATATGGATTCCCAGAAAAGGTAAATGCTAAGGAACGCAAAAACGGTCGCATTAGATTTTAAAAGCAATTAAGGTGTAAATCTGATGGCTCAATCAAAAGCATGTTCACCATCATGCCAATCTTTTAAGTGTGGAAAAAACTCCGCGTGGTTCAGAAGAGATGGTGTCTGGTGCAGAGAAACCGAAGAATTATGCAATGTCGCAAAATGTACCTACTCAATGTGCTTTAAACGACGCTTGCTACCCGGAGGCATCTGCGGCGAAACAATAAAACGAAAAACCATCGAAAAAGAACCAGAAGATTTTGGCAACCCTGGTCCAATCCGACTTAAAGGTAAGGCATTGCGAAAACTTGGGGACGACGACTTTTATTAAAATACAGATTCAAAAAATTGGTTGCTCGCCCTAAAAAAGCGAGTTATCGAGTTATCCATTTTTTTATCTTGATTGAACTCGTTTAACTACTGGCGGCTTTACTTTCTTTAGGATTCGGTAACCGCAGATGATGCATTTTGTTTCTCCACCACGAAGCTCTAATTCTTCAGATGGGACTCTTGCACCACACCGCATGCATTCATAAACAATTCCAGATTTTTCCATTGGAAACGCCTCTTCCTACAAAGAAAAGCATTTTACTTTTAAACATTTCCAAATACTTGAAGACTAACTATGAGGAAAAGGCTCAACTCACGGCTTTCCATTGCAGAAAAAGGGGTAATTTACAATTCCTACGACATTGTAGGCGATATAGCAATAATTAAAGTGCCAAACGACAACTTGGAAGTTGCCACTAAAGCTGCGGAAGCGGTACTGGCTCTGTATCCCCAGAAAGTAAAAACGGTTTTTTTGCAAACTAGCGCAGTTGAAGGCAACTTTAGGGTTAGAGAGTTAAAATTCTTAGTTGGTGCAAACAAAACCTTAACTGTGCATAAGGAATCTGGCTGCATATTCAAAGTTGATGTGGAGAAATGCTATTTTTCACCAAGGCTTTTGCATGAACATCAAAGAATAGCCAGTCTTGTAGCCTCTGGCGAGGTTGTAGTCAACATGTTTTCAGGCGTTGGCTGTTTTTCCATCTTTATCGCTAAAAAAGCCTTTGCAAAGGTTTACTCGATTGACATTAACCCAACAGCGTACGAGTGTATGAGGGAAAACGTCAGGTTAAATAGAGTTTTCAACAGCGTTGTTCCTCTGCTTGGGGACTCCAAAGAAATAATTAATGCTCAACTACGGGGTGTGGCTGATAGGGTTTTGATGCCTCTGCCTGAATTAGCTCTTCAGTACTTGCCTTGCGCTTTGAAAGCGCTAAAGCCCTCAGGCGGCTGGATTCATTATTATGATTTTGAGCATGCCACAAAAAATGAGGATCCGATAGAAAAAACCACTTCAAAACTGAAGAAGCACCTTGAGGCTTTAGGCGCAAAATATGAAATTGGTTCTTTTAGAATCGTTAGAAGTACTGGTCCAAACTGGCATCAAACAGTTGTTGACATTCACATAAGATAAATCCGTGGCAGGCGTGTTAGCGATAAATATTTATGTCTTTAAATCCCTTTTTTAATTGGTGTTTTGAATGGAAAAGAAAGAACGCTCTTCTAAAGCACTAGAAAAAACCGGCCATGAAATGGCTGATACTGTCTTGGCTGTTATGGATAAACTTGCTGGCAAAGAGTCGGACATTAAACTAAGCTTTGAGGACTTAACCCTTGATGTGGGTGCATTCAAGGCTAAACTAAACGGTTCAGTCGTTTTAGACATCGTTTACTCTAAAGAAGCAACGGCTTAGATTGCTACAGGGCAGTCAAAGAATGTCATTAGTTACTGCGTTAGGTGAGATGCTAAAGTCAGGAAAAGTTACTATCTCAGTAAACAACATAGACGCTGTAGAAGTCAAGGCTGAAAACAAAAAAATAAACATAAGCGCTCTAGACAAAAACTTTGTAAAAGAAACCCTTTCAGCAGCAAGCAACAAAAAAAGTAACGGTATACTTAGTCAAGTGAACAGTGCCCGAAACAACCTCAGTATGCTCAAAGATGTAGCTGAAGAATTGTCAGATTCTGGCTTAACGGTTACTCTTTCCTATAAAGGAGATGTTGTTGTCACCATGGGGTCAGAAGCTAAGCCTAAATTGTCAAGCATTTTAACAGGAACAAAAGCGATAGAGATTAACAGTCCCAGAAAACTCGTAGAACTAGGCGTATAATTACTCCATCTGCAGATGACAGAATCGGAAATAGTCACAATACAGATAATTCGCTAAAAAAGGAAACGGCGATTATTTTAATAGCAACCGATAGTACACTATTGTTAGTGAATCCAATGAAGAGAAAGCTAATGGAAATATTGGCTTGCCCAATCGACAAGCATCATCCACTGGAGCTTCACGTCTTTGAAGAAAAAGATGAAATCGTGGAAGGCCTAATTGTCTGCCCCAAATGCCTCCGCTGGTACCCAATCCGCGACGAAATCCCTGAAATGCTTCCTGACGAGTTACGTAAAGAAGCCGATGACTTGCCTTTTCTTCAGAAATGGAAGGAAAAAATTCCTGAAAAAATAGTGGCTGAAGGTAAACCCTTCAACATTAAAAAATAATTTTTATTCCTTCAGTTTAACAACCGCGTTTTTAGCGGAAGACTTCATAGATGCCAAGGCGATTTCAAGCGCTTTATACCCGTCCTCGCCGGTAATCATTGGTTTTTTCTTTTCTATGATGCATTCAGCGAAATGCTTCAACTCTGCCTTGAGCGGTTCTTCAAAAGGAATCCTTGGCTGCAATGATTCTTGGGCGTTTTCAATCCATAATTCTTGGCTGTTGTAGTCTAAACGCATTATTGCTTCGCTGCCCGTAACATTTAACGAGCGAATCTTGTAGGGTGTTAACCAGTTAGCTTCAATAAACGCGGTTTTACCGTTCTCATAAGTCAACATGATTTGGGCATAATCCTCAAACTGCCTGTGCCGCATGCTGCCCATCTTTGCGTAAACGCTGATTGGGTCTTCGCCTGAAATATACCGCATAACATCAATGTCATGAATCGCCGTATCTTTAACCACGCCGACGTCCCCTATTCTTTCAGGCCATTGAGTAACCCGTTTAGCGGTTGCAGAAACCAGTTCGCCGATTTTTTTGGATGCAACAGCTTCACGAATACGCTGAAGTCCAGGGATGAACCGCATGAGGAACCCTACACTAAGATGAAGCCCGTTAGCTCTTGCAGTGTCAAGCAGCGTCTGAGCCTGTTTAGTGTCGGTGGCCATGGGTTTTTCAACAAGCACATGTTTCTCTGCGTTTAAGCCTTTGAGGGCTTCTTCAGCTAGCTTAGTAGACCATGTGCATACACTGAGGGCTTCTATTTCTGGGTCTTTAAGCATTAATGCGCTATCAGTGTAGGCTTTCACGCCGTACTGGTTTGCCATGGCTTGAGCTCTTTCAGCGTTTACGTCACATACAGCAATAAGCCGCGTTGAAGGTAACTCCTTGTAGATTCGGGCATGGTTTTTGCCCCAAAATCCTGTTCCAACCACGGCTACGCCAAGTTTCTTCATGTTTTATCTATTCCTCTTCCTAATCCACGGTATATGAAGCCTTCTGCCTCAATCTTTTGTGGGTCAGCAATGCCAATTAAATCCACAAGCACCGCAGGTGACTTCATAACGGCGCGAAGCCTCTTAAGGTTTAACCGTTTAAAAGACTCATGCCCCGTTAAAACCACAAGGCAATCTGAAGCTTCCACTGTTTCATTCAAGCTTCTTTTCAGCACAGGCGTTGAATCCGAAGCTTCAGTTTTGGATAACACTGGGTCAAAAAGCGCGATTTTTGCTCCTTTAACTGTGGCAGATTTAATGAATGCCTCCGTTGAGGTGTTTGGCGTTGCCGAACCTAAAACCGCCACTCTCGCACGCCTAAGCGTTTTGCCACAGCTCCTCAGGGCATCTTGAGCTAAAATAACCGCATGTTTAACCATGTCCTCATTAATTTGCCTACAAAGCAGGGGAAGCCTAAGTTTAACGTTAAGGTTCTCAGCGCTTTCAATTAGCAAACAAGCTTCTCTATTATTTACTTCTTCAGAGATTGTAGGCCAAAAACCTGCAGTGTCCGTGTTTAACAGTTTTAGAACTCTAAAGAAGTCTATCCCTGCATTTTCACAGAAAACCGCTAATTCATTCGCTAAAGCCATGTTAGCATCGTGCTGTGCAACTTTGAAAAGCACCGCTAATTCTGCGGCTTTCACTTCACTGGTTGACTTTACGTTAGCTGACACCGTTTTTAAGATGTTAAAAGCAGACTCTAAACTTGGCTTATCAGAAGAAGTAACAATTAACTCTACCTTTTCCAAGGAATCAGAAGGTTGACCCTTCGAGTAATGAAGAGGGTTATAAGCGGCAAAAAAGTCCTTTCCAGCAACAAGCCCTGAAGTGTTCTCAAGAGTCTCTTTAATTAAGGATTCAGCGGAGCCAAAACCGCCGACGCCCACATAAATCAGCAAGGAATCCTTTTTTAAAGCAGCCCCAATCTGTTTACAAACCCTCTCCAACTCGGATGTATCAGAATTTCTTTTTTTATCCAACTTGACATTAGCGACAAAAACGATGATGTCGCTTTGTGCAACAGTGGTCTTTCGCACAGATGATGTTGACAAGTTGCCTGCTGCTATGTGCTTTTTTATTCGAGCTTCAACTTCAGGGTTAGGGAAACAGTTTTTTGCTCTAGCCAGTTTTCTAAGTAGGCTCTGGTTTTCATCATTGCATGTTACTTTATACCCTGCTTGAGCAAACGCGTCAGCATACAAGATTCCAACCTGCCCACAGCCTATAATACCCACTGTATAATTGGCTCGTTTCTCTTTTGAATCCAAATCTTCACGCTTAACGTTCAACACTGAAGGCATCGAAGCGATACACTCACCCTATACGGCTTAAAAAAGGGCTATTAAATGGTTTTAAGCAACGATTTAAGCCTTGAACTGTAGTCCTCAACTAGCTTTAATGCTTTTGCTTTATCCTTCGCTTCAGCATACAGCCTAAAAACCGGTTCTGTACCGCTTGGTCGAATCAGTATAGCGCTTTTATCGTTAAACCAGATTTTGACGCCGTCAATCGTGCTTACGTTTTCGTTTTTGACTTGCTCGTAAATTTTCTCTTGCAAAAGCGCTTTTTTGCTGTCAGGGCACTCAATTTTGCCTTTCTCAATAAAGTACTGCGGCTGCTCAGCAACAAGTTCCGAGAGTTTCTTTCCTGTTTCAGCCATGATTTCCAGCAACAAAGCAGTGGTCATTGCACCATCACGAACGGCTTGATGTGGACCATAAAAGATTCCGCCGTTTTCCTCGCCACCAAGCTTAACATTTAACTCCTTCATCTTTTGAGAAACCGTTACGCTACCGACTTTGGTCCACTCGATTTCTCCGCCGAAAGCGTTAACAGTGTCTTTAATCAGCGTTGATGAGCTAACTGGGGTAACAATCTTGGCGCCCTTGTTCTTTAGCAGGTATTGCTTGATGACAACAGCAAAGGTCTTATCGCCCCAATAGATTTCCCCGTCTTCTCCCACAAAGATTGAGCGGTCAGCGTCGCCGTCAAAAGCAACTCCCATGTCAGCGCCCACCGCTTTCACGGTTGCAGCTAAATCTCCCAAGCTTTCAGGTCGGGGTTCAGGTAATCTGCCTGGGAAAGTGCCGTCAATGTTAGCGTTTATACTAGTTACTTTGCAGCCTAACTCTCTCATTAGTGCGGGGCAAGCGAGTCCGCCAACGCTGTTAGCTGCATCAACCACGACGTGATAATGTTGCTGGGCAATTTTTGTTGGGTTCACATGCTTTTTAATTGCTTCGACATATTCCTCGTTAATTCCTGGCAGTTCACGCACAACTCCAAGCTTGTCCCAAGCGGCAAACGCAAAATTACCTTCAAAATAGATGGTTTCAATTTCTGTTTCCTGCTCATGCGAGGTCTCTATGCCGTCACTCCAAACCACTTTTATGCCGTTGTATTCGGGCGGGTTATGGGAAGCCGTGATTAGCACTGCGCCGTCAAGCTTGTGGTTTTTCACGGCAAACTGCAACGAAGGCGTAGGCGCCATACCTGCTAAGTATACGTTGCAGCCGGTAGCGGTTAAACCTGAAATAACAGCTTTAGCCAGCATGGGCCCGCTGGTTCGTGCGTCATATCCTAAAAGCAAGTTTTTTCTCCCAAAGAAGGTTCCAATGGCTAAACCAACCTTGATTGCCATCTCTGGAGTTAACTCAATGTTGACTAGTCCTCGGACACCGTTTGTTCCAAAAAGCTTTCTGTTTGTGCTCATCATTATCGACCTTAATGTTCCTCTAACAGATGATGTTTCTTTTTAAAATAGTTTCAGATATCTCCTTAGCTGGGCAGACCGCTGAATCCTTAATTAAAACCACGTTATCTTTAACTTTCACTTGGTCGGCAACGATGCATCCTTGATTGATTTTAGCGTTTTTTCCAATCACCGCTCCTTCACCGATGATCGCGCCATCCACGATTGCGTTGTCGCCTATTTTTGCGTCGGGAAAAACTACTGAGTTGGCGATTTGAGCGTTGTTGCCGATGCTGACGTTTTTGCCTAAAACCACGTAAGGTCCCACGGCAGACTTTTTCCCAGCGGTCACGCCTTTACCGATTGCCACAGGCATTTTAGCCTCAAACTTTTTAGGGGTACTGAGCATTTTCTTGTTAGCTAAAGATTCAAGAATAATTTTGTTTGCGAGCAGGTACTCTTCAGGTTTGCCAATGTCCATCCATAAGCCATCAACTAAGTGCCCAAACAGTTTCCGCTCCCGCGCGAGTACGGGGAAAACTTCACGTTCAATCGAAACATGCTTGCCTTTGGGAAGGTAATCAAAAACTTTAGGGCTCAAAATGTATACTCCAGCGTTAATCAGGTTAGTCGGTGCTTCACCCTTCGCTGGCTTTTCAATAAACCGTTTTATTCGGTTTCCGTCTTCAAGCTCCGCAACGCCGTATCTGTATGGGTCATCAACACGGCACAATGCAATAGTTGCCAAGGCACCTGTTTTCAAGTGCGTTTCAAGAAGTTCCCTATAGTTTAGTTCAGCGTAGATGTCTCCGTTTAAAACAATAAATGGCTCGTCATGTCCAATGATTTTTTCAGCGTTCTTTATCGGTCCCCCAGTTCCCAGAGGCGTTTTTGGCGGGTCAATAGAATACTTGATTTTTAAGCCGTGCTTGGGCGTTTTTTGTTGCCTAATATGAAACTGGGTTAACGCGTTTACTGCTAAAACTGCTTCTTTAACGTTGCTGGCGGCGAGTCTTTCAAAAATCCATTCTAGCAAAGGCTTGTTGACGATTGGGAAAAGAGTTTTTGGTCTACTACAGCTTAACGGTCGAAGCCTCGTAGCGAATCCGCCTGCCAAAATAACTGCCTTCAGGAGTGTCACCTTGGTATTGTAGTCTAATGATGCATTTTTATATAAACAGTTTTAGATAAGCGCTTTTATGCCTGAGGCTGAGCTGCTTTCTGCTGGTGATATTTCTAAGAGGGTAGGTGCTATTGGCGACTTTTCAAACCAAAAAATGTTAAAAACGGTTACTCCCACTCAATGGTTCCAGGCGGTTTATGGGTGATATCATAGACGACGCGTACAACTTCAGGGATTTCATTTGTAATCCTCGTTGAAATCCTCTCTAACACATCATAGGGGATTTTTGCGAAACTTGCCGTCATTGCTTCACGGCTTTCCATCGCCCGAACTGCAACAACGTAACCGTACGCTCGTGCATCACCTTTAACGCCTGTAGCTTTAGTATCAGTGACTACTGCGAAATATTGCCAGAGGTTTTCCACAAAATCGCTTTTCTCCACTTCTTGGCGTACAACCAAGTCTGATTTTTTTGCGATGCGAACTTTTTCCTCGTTTAAGGCGCCGATTATTCTAACTGCTAATCCTGGTCCAGGAAAAGGTTGCCTATTCACAAGTTCCTTGGGCAGGTTCAACATGCGGGCGACCTTGCGCACTTCATCCTTGTAGAGGTCACGTAGAGGTTCAAGGATTTTCTTGAACTCAATTTTTTCTGGCAACCCTGCAACGTTGTGGTGGGTTTTTATTTTGTCGCTGTTCTTTCGGAAGCCTGATTCGATGCGGTCGGGGTAAATGGTGCCTTGAATTAGGTAGTTGGCGCCTGATTTTATGGCTATTTCTTCAAACACTCGGATGAATTCTTCTCCGATGGCTTTGCGTTTCTGCTCTGGCTCCACTACGTTGTGCAGTTTTTTCATGAACCTTTCCTGAGCGTTTGCCACAATAAAGTTAATGTTAAATTTCTGGAACGCTTCGCGGATGGCTTCAGGTTCACCTTCCCTCATAAAGCCATGGTCAACAAACACGGCGGTTAACCTGTCATTTAATGCTTTAGCGGCAAGGGCTGTTGCTACGCTTGAATCTATTCCTCCACTTAAGCCAATAATTGCGTTGCCTTCGCCTACCTCAGTTTTTAACTCTTCCACCATTTTCTCGATGAGGTCTTCCATTTGCCAGTTAGCTTGGCACTTGCAGACTTGAAAGATAAAGTTGTGCAGCATGCGAGCGCCGTTTTCTGTATGGATCACTTCTGGGTGCCATTGCAAGCCATAGATGGGTTTCTGCTTGTGTCTGAACGCTGCAACTGGACAGTTTTCAGTGTGCGCTAATGATTCAAAATCGGCTGGTAGAGAGCAGACAGTGTCGCCGTGGCTCATCCAAACCTTTTCCTTTTCACTCAAACCATCCAAAACGCCGACTGGCTTGTCGATTGTAACTTTTGCTATGCCGTATTCTCTGCATGTTGCCGGCTCAACTTTTCCGTTGGTTAATTGGGCTAAAATCTGGTGACCATAACACAAACCCAAGATTGGCAAGTTAGTTTCTAAGATTCGAGGATGCAGTTTGGGCGCGTTTGGCTCATAAACGCTTGAGGGTCCACCCGAGAGGATTAAGCCTTTAATGTTGAATTTTTTGCCTAACGCTTGAACTTCTTCAGGAGAAATGTCGTGGGGCGCAATTTCGGAGTAAACATTTTGCTCCCGTATTCTTCTGCCGATTAAATGGCAGTATTGCCCTCCGAAGTCAAGTACAAGTATAGTATCGTATTTTGTTTGCATTCTCTCTGACCCCTTATTCGGATTAACCTAGTAATTTAACATTACTATGGACTAATCAAACACGGCTCAGCTGACAGCCATGTTTTCGTCGTTCTGGTAGACAAAATAATACTAAACTTTTATAAACATAACCGCGAGATATCAAGAAGTATGTTTCAAAAAAACTGTTTTGGTTGAAAAAACGTGCAAGGGAGTATGGAATTTGGACCTAAATGATACAGATGTTAGAATTCTAAAAAGCCTCTTAGAGGATGCGAGGTTTTCAAGCAGGCAAATCGCTAAAAACGTGGGGGTTTCTGTTGGTACAGTTCTGTCTAGAATAAAAAAGATGGAAGATGAAGGGCTCATTAAAGGTTACTCGGCTATTTTAGATCACGAAAAACTTGGTTATCAATTAACTGTTGTCACTGAAATCACTGTTTCTAAAGGTAGACTCGTGGAAATGGAGGCTGAAATAGCTAAAATCCCGAGCGTCTGTGGGGTCTATGATGTTACTGGTTCAACTGATGCTGTCATTATAGCTAAATTTAGGAGTCGAGAAGATTTGGGGCAATTCACTAAGCGTATTTTAGCGTTGCCATATATTGAGCGGACAAACACGCATGTAGTTTTGAATACGGTTAAAGAAAACTTTCGCTTACTATGACCTCCAAGTGTCGAATTAGTAAGCTTTTCCTTTTCTCTCTTTTTGGTAGCTACATGTTGACTCTACATTTTCTTGCACGCCACTTGTCAGTTGCTGGGTTAATTCTTTTGTTGAGTTTAAGAAGTGCCATTTTGTGTAAGACTTCTTTCTCACAAAGTCTAATCCTGCAAGACTGTAAATCATGAATTCCACTGAAATGAAGGCTAAAACAGTGAACAAACTGTTTTTTCTGAGGAACAAGAAAAATAATCTCATTGCCTGAACAGGCTGTTGAGGCAGCAAGTATAGTAAGTGTTGAGGCGATTCGCCAGTGATTTTCTTAACCTGTAAATGTCCAACCAGTATTCTACGTCTTTGATAGAAGTATTCATGAAATGTTTGAGGTCCACACATGGTAACGTGAGAGGTTGGTTGATACTTAATTAGCCAACCTTTCTTTTTAGTCATCAACGCAATATACGCATCATCATTAATGGTTTCCTCTGGTATCTTTTCTACGATGCCTTTGCGTATGCAAAACACTTCTGTGGCGTGCCTAGCAAGTCCAGCGTCGTTTAACTCTCTGAAAACTATGTCATGGAATCCCCAGAGAAGATGCACAAGTTTGCCTACCAAAGACTTTTTACTGTTGATTGGCGACGGATTGCCACAGACTATGCCTACTTTTGGAAGCTTTAACTTTAAAAGCAGGTTATTGAAGCAGTCTTTATTTGGTAGAGTATCTGCTGAAACGAAAATAATCACTTTGCCTTTAGCCTCTGAAAAAATGCGGTTGATTGCTGAAGCTTTTCCTTTTCTTTCACATTCAACGAACAAACGAACTTTTGATGTTTGGTTTTGAAAGTTTCCAACTATTTCAACGGTATCGTCCGTACACCCCGAGCATACAACTATTACCTCGAAGTCTTCCTCAAATTTTTGTTTGTTTAAAATATTGTCGAGTAGTTTTCCAATGTTTTTGCCTTCGTTGTAGGCGCATATTCCAACCGTTATCTGTGGAGGCAAAAGCTATCGCACCTATGTCAACGTTTACACATAAAACTTTTTTGTTATTCTGATTACTTTAAATCAAAAGTTCAAACATTTGTTGCAAAAGATACGTGAAAAACCAGGTCCAAAGTACAAAGCTAAAATCTAACTAGCGCTTAAAATGGTCTTAATTGCTACAAGCTTAAGAGAGGTTACTCTATAAATTTGCCAGCGCTATTAAACGATAAAAAAAAAGTACATTGCTTTATTTGCTGGTTTTTTTGTATTGGAGTCTGTTTTGTCGTTTTGGACTGGGCACGAGTACGACATGAGAGTTTGGTTCAACACTGGACTGTGGATCAGCCAAGGCATAAACATTTACGTGCCTGCAGACCACCTTGGTTACCCACCGCTGTGGGCTCTATGGTGTGGTGTATCCCACAACGTGTACCTCTTCTTTGGAGCCAACCTTGAGCTCTGGCGTTTCTTAATCAAACTGCCAATGATACTTGCCCATTTAGCATTGGCCTATTTTGTTGGCAGGTTTGCTGAAAAACGGTTTGACCACAAGAAAACAAGCCTTATATTTTTTTTCACCTTGACATGGAGCTTTTTCTTTTTTGTAGGTCCAATATGGGGACAAATAAACGCGATCAGCCTGCTGCTCACCTTTCTAGCGTTTCAATATGTAATAGATAAACAGTCATCCAAAGGTGCCCTGTTTTTGGGGCTTGCGACCGCCCTCAAAATCTACCCAATAGTTGCTTTGCCCGCGTTCATAGTCTATGTGTTAAAAAATAATAGCAGACTTGTAGCAGCCAAATTCACGGCTATTGCTACAGCTGTACCTTTGATTTTAACAACTTTCATCTTTACAGTTTTCCAGTGGGATATCTTATATTTTGTTCGAACAGTTTTTTATTCGACTCCCGCTTTCGAATCAAACCCAACCCTGATTGAGGTGGGTTGCATGAATTTTTGGAGTTTTGTTTCGCTGCAGAAAATTGATATGGCTTTGCAGTGGCCTTTCCGTTTGCTTTGGATTCCTCTTTTACTGGCTGCTATGGTGTACTGGCTGCGGAAGGATAAACTGGGTGAAGCAGAGTTTACTGTTTCCATAATTTCCTTCTACGTGCTCTTCATGGTTAGTTATGGCTGGATTACTGAGCAGTACTTCCTTGACCTGCTGCCTTTTACCTTTCTGTTAATCTTAGGCTATAACTCTAAACGTGTCTATTTGTATCTGTTAGGGGTGATTCAGGTTTTAGTTTACGCTTTCACT
>CAYMLF010000021.1:2169-3564 GCA_964391275.1 uncultured Candidatus Bathyarchaeia archaeon | reverse complement strand
TGCCCACCAAGTTTTCACTTAAAATATATAAGCTCAAAACACCGTTGGAGATAAAAGGTCTTTAGCCTTTGTAAGTGAGGCAGTAAAGTTAGGCAAGGGAAGAGTTATGCGTCTGAATTGGGGGATGTTTAAGAAACTGTCACTTCTATTCCTAGTGATTGTTCTTTTTGCGTCAGCCCTTGGTTTACTGTTGGTTCTTGACTTTTTTAATTTGGAAAGTCTTGAGCATTTCAATAACGGCGGGTTCTATTTTGATTATTCATGGAAAGGACGCATGTTTCTAGCTTTGTTCCTTTTCATCTTTGTTATTGAATACATTACGAGCCGCGGTCTAAAACAAGCTGGAGCTTCCGAAAATAAACTGTGGCGCTACCTGCGTGTTTTAGCTGTTATCGTGTTTGCAAGTATCCCATTGATTCATATTGTAGGCACGAATTTTCTTGGTTTTGACCAAGTGGTAGTGGGAGCCGCTGACGCGATTCGCGGGGACTTTTGGCGAGCGAACTATAAGGATTGGGCTAATTTTCTTGGTGGTGATTGGCCGCTTTCAATTGAATACCTTGTCTTTACCATCTCAGCTATTTTTGCCGTGTTTTTTGCGTATGGACGAGCGGGTTTGAAAGCTTTTTCTATCTCGATAGCGTTTGTCGGAGGAATAGCTATCATCTTTCTGATGGATACCATGTTTCCTTATGGCGCTCTTAGATTTCTTCAAGTTTTAACTCTTCCCACAAGCGCCTGTGCAACAGCAATGCTTGAACTTTTAGGCTTTAAAACTTTCATGACTTATGGACCTTTAGACACTGGACCGAAAATATTCATTTACCCTAATGAAACGCCTGCTGGAGCTACTGTTAACTGGCCATGCGCTGGAATACACAGCCTTTTCCTTTTCGTTTTAATCATGATTTTATTGTTAAGACGGTCTGATGTTTCTTCTTTCCGTAAAACAGTTTACTTCTTTTTTGGTTTAGCCGTAACTTACTTTGTTAACGTGCTACGTATTGTAGTATACTTTTTGATTTTAGCTGGAGATGGGCAGGAAGCCGCTGCCATCTACCATCGTGACTACGGCGAATTGCTTTTCTTAACTTGGATTGGTGTTTACATTATCTGGATTGTTTCGATAGAAAAATTCAAGTTAATTGAGAGATTGCAGCAACGAAGTCATCTTGTATTGCATCATGAATAACACTCATAACCCGATATTTAAAAGGAAAAGAAAAAAGGGATTTACAGATTTGCCACTGGTTGAATTAATGGTTTTTTGCGTAAAAGCACTGTTCCCGCCACGACGGCTAAACAAGATAACCCTATTACGACGCCAACACCAAAACCTTCAGGAATATCAGGATTTGGATTTGCACTTTGTTCGTAAGTCACGTATCCCCAGCC
>CAYMLF010000021.1:0-2069 GCA_964391275.1 uncultured Candidatus Bathyarchaeia archaeon | reverse complement strand
CAATAATTTTTTCTTTTTTCATTTATCTTTACCCTTTTTTATGTGATGTTATTTTGTTATTCTATTCAAAATGCTTAAAAATTTTTCTATAAAACAAAGAAAGCCGTCGTAATTTAACCATGGCCTGACCTAGTTTTTGACGATTTCAGTTTGTTAAGTCTGGAAATAAAGACCGTTTAGACTGTTTATTGGCGCTGAAACGATAAAAGATGAACTGCATTGAACAGCGATTAATCTATACATCGGCAGCCAGATGAACTTTAGTGGCTGTTTTTTTCTTTCTTATACTTTAGCTCTGGACGGGCAATAGTAATTCTTGTCCCCGGCGCAACTGGCGAGGTAACCCAAACGTTTCCGCCGATGACACTGTTGTCTCCAATAACTGCGTCAGGACCAAGCAAGGTTGCTCCAGAATAGATTACAACGTTATTCCCAATTGTAGGGTGCCGTTTTCTTCCCTTAATTATGCGCCCCTTTTCATCTTTAGGAAAACTTAGCGCGCCAAGAGTTACGCCTTGATACAGTTTGACGTTGTCGCCGATTTCAGCGGTTTCTCCGATTACGACGCCTGTGCCGTGGTCGATGAAGAAGTTTTTGCCTATTTTAGCGCCTGGATGAATGTCTATGCCTGTTAGAGAATGCATGTGTTCGCTCATTATTCTTGGAATCAATGGGACTCCGCGCAGGTAAAGCTCGTGTGCTATTCGGTAAGTTGTTATGGTAAGTATGCATGGGTAGCTGAGTATGACTTCTTCTGTGCTGACTGCCGCTGGGTCACCCGCGTAAGCTGCTTCGACGTCACCGCTTAGTTTTGCGCGGATTTCTGGAAGCAACTCAAGCAATTCTTTAACTACAATTTCAGCGCGTTTTCTGCAGATGTCTTGTGGGCATTCGCTGATTTTTCTGCAGATGTATTTTAGGCTTTTTTCAACTTCATTTGTAAGGCTAGTGTGAATCGAAGTTAGAGTGGTGCCTAAATGGTGTCTTATGTTGGCTTTGGTTATCTCTGTTTTTCCAAGATAACCTGGGAAGAGAACAGTGAACAGGTCTTCTAAAACTTCAATAACCACTTTTTTAGACGGCAAATCTCTGCCTTCCAAGTGGTCCATGCCGCCGAAGGTTTGGTAGTTAGCCATGACTTCATCGACCAGCTTAGGCAAGCCTTCTTCAACCCAGTTCTGCTCAATTTGCCCCTGATGATTCATTAGGGATTCTATCATTTTCTCTGGGCTCCAGCAATCAAATTGGCCTCTTTGTTTGCAATCTTCGCATTTCTTAGCGTTTGACTGGTTAGCTTTTGGCGCCATGTTTCTGTTCCCTTTTCTACTATTGTAGAGTAGGGTGAATATAAAAAAAGCGTAAACTTTGAAGAAAAACAGATGATTAATGCCGGGTTTGGTTTATTCTTGGAATAAGGGTGTGCTCAGGTAACGTTCGCCTGTATCTGGGAGAATAACAACGATAAGTTTGTCCTTGTTTTCTGGTCGTTTCGCAATTTCTAAAGCGGCATAAGCTGCTGCTCCTGAAGAGATGCCTACAAGCAAGCCTTCATTTTGCGCAAGTTGTCTTGCAGTTTTAATGGCGTCATCATCGGATACTTTGAAGATTTCATCCACTAAATCCAGCTTTAACACGTCAGGCACAAAACCCGCGCCTATTCCCTGAATCTTGTGGGGCCCTTTTTTGCCGCCGCTGAGCACTGGAGACGCTGCTGGCTCCACCGCTACTGCCTTGAACTCTGGCTTGAGAGGTTTGATGTATTGGGTTACGCCTGTTATGGTTCCACCTGTGCCTACACCAGCGACAAGGATGTCGATTTTGCCTTGTGTGTCTTCCCAAATTTCAGGTCCTGTGGTTTCCCTGTGAACTTTAGGGTTAGCTAGATTCTTGAATTGCTGGGGCATAAACGAGTTAGGCGTGTTGGCGACGAGTTCTTCAGCCTTTTTTATGGCTCCATCCATGCCTTCTGATCCGGGGGTGAGGATGAGTTGTGCGCCATAGGCTTTTAAGAGGTTGCGTCGTTCAATGCTCATTGTTTCTGGCATTGTTAAAATTAGTTTGTAGCCTTT
>CAYMLF010000020.1:0-19115 GCA_964391275.1 uncultured Candidatus Bathyarchaeia archaeon | reverse complement strand
GACGGCGAGGTCTCTCTGGCGCTACCTCCCCTCCCTTATAAAAAGCCATGTTGAACGTATCTCAGCGTAGACCTATCCCCCTATATAAAGCGCAAAAAGGGGGCTTGAGCGCTGACTGAGCAAACCACCGCAGGTGCGGTTTTAGCTTTTGATTTTCTCAGCCAACTGGTCAACAGCAACGGTACCCTGCGTTCGATGAACCAAGTCTTTAAGCATTACTGCGCCGTCTTTAAGTTCCCGTTCGCCCACGATAACCGCATAATCAGCGCTGCGTTTATCCGCGTCTTCAAGCGCTTTACCCATTTTTCTGCCCATAACCTCAAACTCCACCGTAACAGCGGCAGCCCGCAACGTTTGGGCAATCTTCAAAGCTTCACTCTTAACGGCATCATTTATTGGGATAACAACTACGCGTTTTCCCTGCCCTGCTTCAAGCGTTGTCTTCTGCATCTGCATGGCAATGGCTACTCGGTCGATTCCCTGAGCACAACCAACTGCTGGCGTTGGTTCGCCGCCGAAAACCTCAATCAAACGGTCATAGCGTCCGCCACCGCCAAGGGCAATCTCCAACTCGGGAATGTAGATTTCAAAAATCAAGCCAGTGTAGTATTCTAAGCCTCGGGCAAACGCAGGTTCCACGTTGATTGTTGGATTTCCGCTTTCGGCAACTAATCTAAGCACTTCTTCCAAGTTTTCCGCGGCTACCTTAGCTTTCTCACAGTCAGCAACGTAGGCTTTAATTTGCCCAACGGTTTGCCGCCAATCCTGACCTTTAATCTGCAGCAACCCTTCCAGTTTGCCACGGCATTTCTCCGATTCCAAAAGTTTGAAGGCTACATCATATTCTTTCTTGTCCATCCGCTGCAAAACCGCATTCTGAGTTTTCTCATCAACACCTTCTTCACTGAGAATTCCTCGAATTACACCGATATGACCAATTTTGAAAGCGTAACCTTTCAGTCCGAGCGTTTGCATCAAGTTATTGGTGAGCAGAATGATTTCCGCGTCTGCTTCAGGCTTGCTTGAACCCATCAACTCAAAATTAGACTGGTAAAATTCTCGATAGCGTCCACGCTGAGGCTCATCATAACGGTAAACACTGCCTACCGAAAAAAGCCTCAGTGGTTTTGGCTCAGTTTTCAAGGAGGTCGTGGCAAGACGCGCGATTGAAGAGGTAAATTCTGGTCTTAGCGCGACTTGGCGTTCGCCAAGGTCTTTGAAAATGAACATGCGTTGACGGATTTCTTCCCCGCTTTTAGCGCTTAACAGTTCCAGAGGTTCAACTACGGGTGTTAAGACTTCTTTGTAGCCATATAGTTTAGCGTTTTCTCTGGCTTTAGTAAATATGAGCGTAAAGATTTGGGCTTCTTCGCCGAGCAAATCTCGCATTCCACGAACTGTCTGGAAAGTAGGCATACAATATCATCCTTGGGTTAACTTACGCTATCTGAAGGTAACCTATTCTTTTAAACTCTATCTTAAGACTCTTCGTAAATGAAGATGTCTTCAATGTGAACATTAAAAATTTTAGCCAACTTAAAGGCTAACTGGATGGATGGCTCATATTTTCCTGATTCGATAGAAATGATTGTTTGGCGTGTGACGTGTGCTTTTTCTGCCAGTTCTTCTTGAGTCATGTTTTGGGTGGCTCGGTAAACCTTTAAACGGTTTTTCATGCTGGCAGGTCACATCTTTCTCGAATAGTATGCGGCAAGAACGCTATGAACTAGCATCAGACCCAGTATTAGGTAACTTAGCGGCTCTGTGAATGCTTTGAGTTGTTGTATTTCTATGCCGGCAAAATCTAGAATCAATTGTGAAAGAATGATAAGGACACCTGAAATCATGAAAAACCAAAATGTACTGAGAGCGGCTTTTTCGTTGATTCGTTTTGTGCGTTCATCGGACAGAATTACCGATTTGTATCGGGCTCTTAACACCTGAAGAATTACAAGGCCTGCCGCCAAAACAGCTAGTGACACTATTGTCTGTGCTTGAGCTATCCCAAGTGCAAAACCAAATGCTACAAATAAGGTTGTTATTATTCGTGCAACCTTATACTCAAGTTCCTTTTTCATTGCCTGTCTACCGCTGTTATTTCTCTGGGTCTTTTCTGTACTTTACTTTTACTATTTGAAGTATTGCAAAGCCCAGACCAAAAACAACCAATCCTATTATCACTTGGTTTAACAGAAAAGCGATTAACATGCCGACTAACACGACAGCTGTTAGAATCACTCTTATGATACTGTAAAACTTGCTATTCATGCTGTCACCTCCTCAGTCAATCGCCAGCTTTGCACGTTTGAATCGAGCCATGGTTACAGCAATCAACCCTGCATCGACTATGGCCAATAGCACTTCAGCAAGAGCCAAAATACTTGTAAAACTCATAGTGCTGAAAACCGCAGATACACCTGCTGTCCAGTCTGCTGGAATTAATTGAGCACCAAACATTAAGGCAAACCATGGCACCATGAAAAGCATGCTAATGGTCTGCTGGGCTTGGCGAACCGTTGAAGCACGCAAAGAAATCAAGCAACCCCCAGTGGTCACTAAGGTAGCCACCAATAGACTTAACGTAGTTCCTATTAGTAATGTATCTGTCGAGTACCACAATAAGCCACCGTTACCATACAACAAGTTTACTGTTAACAGTGCCACAACCATTCCCACCAATGTTATACCCCACGAGTAAATGATAGCATAACCAATTTTGCCGAACAAAATCGCCCTATCTGACAAGCGACTAGCAAGTAACGTTTCTAAGGTATGTCTTTCCCGTTCGCCAGCAAACGAATCAGCAACGATGCTTACAACAACAAACGCAGGCAACCACGCCCACATAAGCATTGTAACCGGCGAGATTAACCAATCCTTCCCCATTTGCCAAGGCAGAAAAATACCCAGAACCACAATTGGGAGCACAAGAAGCGGAATTGCGGATCGCATTCCTCGTTTAGCAAAAGTTTCTTTGTATTCTTTCCACATTATGGCTAAAATACCTTGAATCACTGCTGTGCCTCCATTATCTCCAAAAAGGTCTCTTCTAAGTTGCTCTTGTGCACTTCTTCCACCGATGCACCTGAACTTACAACGAGGCTTGTTATGGGTGCAACATCTGCTGTCTGCTGCATTTCAACAATCAAGGTTCCGTTGTTGATGTGTGCATTACTTACTTCCTTTCGTATCTTCAGGAGTTGTAATAGTTTTTCGCTGAAGCCTTTCCCAACTATTTCCACCCGTATCGTACCTTTTCCTGTCTTTTTCCTCAGCTCCTCAAGGGTTCCTACCGCCGCAATTTTTCCTTTAGCAATGACCCCTATTTCATCACAGAGTTTTTCTGCCTCAGACAGATTGTGCGTTGTCAAAAAGATTGTCACCCCCTCGTGAGCCGCCAAGGCGGCTAAGTCTTCACGAAGTGCTGTAGATGCTATGGGATCTAAGCCTGCAGTGGGTTCGTCGAGAAAAAGCAGGGTCGGTTTATGAAGCATTGCTCGGGCTAAGGCTAGTTTACGCTTCATGCCTTTGCTCCATGTCCGCACTATTTCTTTTCGTCTATCATATAATCCAAAGCGGCTGAGCAGTTCTTGAACTCGTGCGTCCCGAGCTGAAGGGGGCATGTTCCAGACACGCGCATAGAATTCTAAATTGTTTTGTGCACTTAATCTCTCGTATAGACCGTCATGTTCAAGCAGGACGCCTGTGGCGGCACGAATTTGGTCTGCTTGTTGTTTTGTGTCCATTCCTAAGACTTCTGCTTTTCCGCTTGTTGGCTCTAATATGCCTAGTAGTAGGCGGATGGTGGTGGTTTTTCCTGCACCGTTTGGCCCTAAGAAGCCGAAGATTGTGCCTTCGCTGATTTTTAGGGAGAGGTTGTCTACGGCGCGAGTTGTGCTGAAGTCGCGTGTTAGGTTTTGTGTGTTTATTATGATTGGCTTGTTGACGATTACCAGCTCCAATGTAAAGTATGCTTTACAATTTGTAATATAAACTTTACTGCAAATTCAGAAAAAACCTCACATTTGGAGCCTAATATTCAAAGATGCAGAAAACCAATAGAGAAACATCTCCCAAAGACGATTTTGAAGACATCAACATGTTGAAAACATGGGAATGGAGGCTACTTGTAAGATAGGTAGCCTATTTGGCAGTTTTATCGCTTTTTGCGAGTTTTCTTGAGAAAAACTTGCGGATTTCCTCGGCAATCACAACAATGACTGCAAGACTAATCAGGAATGCCCAATCCGTTAAGCCCAACGGTGTCGTGCCAAAAAACTGGTTCATTAAAGGTACATAAATTAGGAAAGCCAAAATTGTCAACTGCGCCATTATACCCACGACTATCCATTTGTTAGTTTTCAGGCTGGTTTTGAAGATTGATTGCTTGCTGGTTCGGCTTGCCAAAACGTTTCCTACCTGTGCTACGACTATGCCTGCAAACGTCATGGTTACGCCTTTGATATAAACTGGGTCGTCACCTGCTAGTTGCATGCCAAGACGCCAGCCGCCTTCCATCCAAGCGTTAAAGCATCCAATCATTGCACCCACGGCGATGATTACACCAATAAACACTGAACGCAAAAACACTTTCCGCGTAAACAATCGTTCTTTAATGCTTCTTGGCGGCTCTTGCATGATACCTGCTTCAGGCGGTTCACGGCTCAACGCCAAACTTGGAATAACATCAATTGCAAGGTCAATAACGAGCACCTGTACTACTAACAACGGCAAAGGAATAGCCAGCACAGCAAAGAGCATATATGGAATAAGCTGCGCCCAATTATGCGAAAACACATAAACAATGAACTTACGTATGTTTTCGTAAATTGCACGACCCGACTCAACAGCTTTAACTATGGATGCAAAACTGTCATTTAACAAGACAATATCTGCTGCTTCACGTGCAACGTCTGTGCCAGATGCGCCCATAGCAACACCAATATCAGCCTCTTTAAGTGAAGGGGCATCATTCGCTCCATCGCCAGTTACCGCCACTACCTCGCCACTCCTTTTCAATACTTTGACGATACGCAGTTTCTGTTCTGGAGCAACACGTGCAAAAATGACGTCACCCTTTTTGACCTCATCCACAACTGCCTTATCGCTGAGAGTTTCTAAGTCAACTCCGCGAATTACTCTACAAAATTCGGGTTCAACGATGCCAACCTCTTGCGCTATTGCTTCAGCAGTTGGTCCATAATCACCTGTGATGATGACAGTTTTAATTCCAGCCTGTTTTGCTTTAGCTACCGCATATTTAACTTCCACTCGCGGGGGATCACGCATTGCCGCTAAACCAACGAAGACGAGGTCTTTTTCCACATCTTCTGCCTTTTCATATTCAGCTTTAGAAAGTTTCTTGTAGGCAACTGCTATAACACGTAAACCTTGAGAAGCGAATTCTTGAATGTGCGCCTCAATCCAAAGCATATTTTCATCGTTCAATTCCTCAATTTTGCCGTTGACCAATATTTTACTGCAAACATCTAAGGTGTTTCTTGGGGCACCTTTAGTGTAAACGTAAACATTTGCGTTTAATTTGTGAAGTGTGGTCATGCGTTTACGTTCAAAACTGAAAGGCAAAATATCCACAACTGGCTTTTCAACCAATTCATCTTCAACGTTTATACCATACTTTAGCGCTGCAACCATCAATGCACCATCAGTTGGGTCACCAATAATGCTCCAATTCCTGTTCCGATCCGATGGTGACTCAACCTTTGCACCATTGCAAAGCGCCGAAATTTCAAGAAGCTTCTCTAATGAAGCGGTTTGGCTTTCACGGAGTGGCTGACCATTAATCGTGAAGTCGCCTACTGGATTATAGCCTAGACCTGAGACGTCGATTTCGTTGTCTCTTACCCAAATCTTGTTTACAGTCATTTCGCCTTTGGTAATGGTGCCAGTCTTGTCTGTACAGATTATGGTGACGCTACCAAGTGTTTGAACCGCAGATAACCGTTTAACGAGCACATGCTGCTTAACCATCTTGAGAACATTAATTGCCAAAGCGCTTGAAACTGTAACCTGCAAGCCTTCAGGGACACAAGCAACCATTACACCAATCATAAAGAGGATGCTAGTGTATGGATCAATGTTTAAGAAAAGCAGGCTTGCAGCAAAGAAAACTGCACCCACAATCACCGCTAAAACAAAATCAAACTTTGCCATGGAACGAATTTCTTTCTGTAGTGGACTTTCTTCGTCACGGATGGTCTGGGTTAAACTGGCAATTCTACCAAACTGAGTATTCATTCCCGTGGCATAAACAACAGCTGTTCCTTTGCCCTTAGCGACACTGGTGCTCATGAAAACAAGGTTAGGAGAATACAAATACGCCTTCTCAACAGTTTCAATCGTATCTGTGTTGCGCGGTTGCGGTTCAGATTCACCTGTCAAAGGCACATTATTTGTCCATAAATCAAACGCCTCAACCAACCGCGCATCAGCTGGAACCCGATCACCTTCTTCCAGAACAATTAAGTCACCAGGAACAATTTCTGTAACACATACTTTTGTAAGTTCACCATCACGGATTACCTTGGCATCTTCAGGCATCCAACTTTTCAGGGTAGCCATAGCCTTCTCTGCACGGGACTCCTGAAACATGCTGACGAAAATGTTGACAAAAACTACTGCCAAAATGATTAGACCTAATTCTGGGTTGCCGCTGATATATGAAAGCACTGAGGCCACAAGAAGCAGTATACCAAATAAATCTCTGAGATGATAAAAGAATTTGGTGATAAATGGGATCTGTTTTTTTTCAACAAGCTTGTTTGCCCCATACTTTCTTAGTCGAGCCCGAGCTTCATCACTGCTTAATCCAGTCGATGACGTTTTAAGGTCATCATACAATTCACTTATTTGACTAGAAGCAGCTTTCTCCAAGATAACTCGCCTATCCTTCAGAACAGTTTATGGATCACTTTCACTATTGAAACATGATTCCATGAATGCAACATAACGTTGTGACCATTCATGTTCTTGAACTTTAACACGATGAAAAATCATCAGTATCCTCAGCGATTTAAATATAGATTTGATTTTCCGTAGTGGTTGAGGTCTAATTTATAGTGTTCGGGGGTCAAACTAGTTTTGAAACAGAAAAACCCTCTTTTTAAGTGTTCTATTGACTTAACACTTGCATAATAGTGTCTAAAGAAATTCAGTAGATATAAAGGGAATTTCAGGGCATTTATGATTGCTATATTCATTTCTGAACCTCTTACTGGTTGCTTTAATGAAAAGAGTATTCATTTATTCTTTCTTGCGAAGGTTAATTTACTATCTTGCGAAACCAATGCCAGACGCTAACTAAATTGCTACACCTGTGTTTGAAGAAATTCTTTGCGTACAAGCAAAGAGAGCTTGCTAAAATACAAAACAGCCAACTACTTTTTCTCAAACATTTTTACCTAACAAAAACAATTATTAAAATATGATAACTATCATCGGGGCGGGGAAAGTTGGTTCCCAAGCAGCCTTTGAAATTTTACGCTACAAAATAAGCGACGTAACCCTTATTGACACAAACGAAAGCCAAGCAAAAGGAGAAGCCCTCGACATGATGCAGGCAGCGCCAGCTATAGAATTTGACGGAAAAATCAAAGGCACAAACAACTTTGAAGACATGATAAATAGCGAATTGGTAATCATCACGGCTGGTCAAGGCAGAAAACCAGACATGACACGCACCGACCTCATGAACAATAACGCCCAAATCATAACTGGTGTGGCTAAACAAGTCGCTAAATACGCGCCAGAAGCTAAGCTAATGATAGTTACTAATCCAGTGGACATCATGACATACGTTGCCTACAAAGTCACTGGTTTTCCACGTAACCGAGTTTTCGGAATGGGCAACATTTTAGACGCAATGCGGTTTCGCACTTATATCGCACAGCAATGCAATGTTTCAAGAGAAGACACAAGAGCATTAGTAATCGGCGAACACGGAGACACCATGGTACCCCTAGTTGAATACGCATCCATAACTGGAATCCCAATAACTGACTTACTTAAACCTGAACAAATAGAAGCAGCCATCTGTCAAACCATTACTTCAGGACAAGACGTCATTCAACTAAAGGGCTCAACAGTATATGCACCCGCAGCTGTAATCGCCATAATGGCAGACGCCATACTAACAGGTAGAAACCGTGTGCTAAGCACCAGCACGCCCTTAAACGGCGAATATGGCTTATCTGACCTATCAATCGGTGTACCAGTAATCCTTGGAAAAAAAGGCATAGAACAAATAATAGAGCTAGAGCTAACGCCACAAACAAAAGACCGCTTAGAAAAATCTGCCTACACAATTAAGTCGGCAATTTCAATGCTTAACTTGTCAACTATGGAGAACCGCCACGTTTAGCACAGTAAAAATTCCCATTTACTACAGTAAATGCTGGGCATTTTCCACCGTCACAATGTCTTAGCCATTGACAGGGTGAACGAACCTCATAAACTCTCGGCATGTATTCTCTAACTAAAGGAGCAACTCGATTCTGAGGACTTAATTCATCTAAAATCGTTCCCAACAAAACACCTCAAAGCACTAACTAATTTGGAAATGATTTAACAAAAACAGGTTAATTAAAATGTGTTACAGACTTAACACAACAACAAAAGCATATAAGCACTAACCAGCAACTGGCTAAAGCACCAAAAAAACTAATTACTACAAACAATCACTCTACCTGACAGGCAATCAGCATGCAATTCCAAAACAGAGACATAATCTCAATTCAAGACTTTACCAAAGAAGAAATCAACCACATACTAAAAACAAGCCAAACAATGGAGCCACTAGCCAAATCAGGCACCAGCACACTCAAAGGAAAAATACTTGCCACCCTCTTCTTTGAACCATCCACACGAACTAGACTCAGCTTTGAAGCAGCCATGCAAAAACTTGGCGGAACTACAATCGGCTTTTCTGAAACTGAAACAGCAAGCACCAAAAAAGGGGAAAACCTTGTTGATACAATACGCACAGTTGAAAACTACGCTGACGCTATTGCCTTAAGGCATCGGCTTGAAGGCGCAGCAAAAGTAGCCGCTGAATACTCCAAAGTTCCCATCATAAACAGTGGCACAGGAGCCCAAGAACACCCAACACAGGCGCTTATAGATTTATACACTATACAAAAGGAAAAGCGTCAAATTGACAAATTAAAAATTGCTTTAATGGGCGATTTAAGGTACGGAAGAACCGTTCACTCATTAGCTCAAGCGTTAACAAACTATGATGTTGAACTCTATCTTGTCTCACCTGAAAGCCTAAAAATGCAAAAGGACATTCTGCGTGAAGTTCGGGGCAAAATCAAGGTCAACGAACTAACAAATTTAGACGACATAATCACGCAAATTGATGTATTATACATCACCCGTATTCAAAAAGAACGTTTTCCAGACCCAGCTGAATACGCTAAACTAAAAGGCGCCTACAAAGTTGACCTAAAAACATTAGAAACTGTCAAGAAAGACATGATAATACTTCATCCACTTCCAAGAGTAGATGAGATCGCCCCTGAAGTAGATAATTCACCCTATGCACGATATTTCCAACAGGTTGGAAACGGCTTGTTTGTGAGAATGGCAATCTTATCGCTTGTTTTGGGCGCAGTCAGTTAAACGGGGCTTAAGTGAAGCTAAACCTATCAAAGGTTCCCAGAGTACTCATAGCGCCACATGATGGACACTTATGTAGTGAGCCAAACCAGCTTTTCTTACAGTTATCACAGTACGTGATTATACGGTTATAAGTGAAAAACTCTAATGGCTGGCTTGATTCAATCAAGCGTCGGGTTAAAGCCATTAATTCTTCAGGCTTAAACTCTACAGTGTCCAACTCCACAATCTCCAAGGAACCGCCAGCGTTTAACCCCTTAAGTCTCTGCATCAAATCCAAAGCTTCAGATTTAACAGATAACGGTTCGGTTTTGACTTTTAATCGTTTGGAAGTAGAATAGTAGGGTTTATCTCTAGTTCCTGAAAAGCCGATTTTGACTATTCCATACTTTTCTATGTCCAGCTGCGCCAGTCTTTCAGATGCTTCACTGCTACCCAAAATTGCTTGATACAACCTTTTCCCGTGCTTACGACCAATTTTATGTTTAAAAGATGAAATATTAGTTATTATTTCGTCAATGAACTTGCGACTTTCCGCTTCATGGATACCCTTGCCAGTAAAAGATTCAACTGCTTCCTGCAATCCTGCTAAATTAATTATTCTTGAACAATTTTCTAACCTGAAATATGTATCTCCATTAGAACTCTTCAGCAAAAACGGCAGAGAATTTTTTCCATACTGTTTAAGTACACTGTATTTTATGCCTAAAGCTCTGGCTGCAAGTTCATAACGCTCTTTTAGCAAATCAAAAAACTTGTTCTTATCCATCTCGCATTCTTGCACAATTCTTGGTAAATTAATGGTAACATAGCCTAAACAACCTGTACGCAGAGTGTCGGTTTCCCAATCGCCAGTTAAATCAGGCGCAAGTTTTACTCCCGAAGAAGAAAATGCGGTGTAGCCGCTTTCTTTAGCTAACATGTTAGCTAAATAGAGCGTTCCTTTCTCAGCAGCGATATCATGGGCTTTCAGAAGCACAGCTTGAGCTTTTTCATCGCTTAAAACTTCTTTGCTAATCTTTAAAACAACGCATGGACTAAGCAGGGGCTTAACTAAACTGACCTCAGCATAAACATCAATTATTAATTCTGCAAGTAAACGACTCTCAAAGGCGTAGTCGCCATATTTGCCGTCGATTTGACCTTTCGGCGTTATTGCGGGTTTGTCAGCAAGCGATTTTGGAATTGAAAGTTCAAGGCCTAAAGTAACTTTAGAATGCTGGTTAACATCAAGCAAAAACAATTGTAGATTTTTCTTGATTTTTTCTGGGTCAACGCCTTTAACAAAGGGTGCCAAGAAAACGTTAAAGTAATTATAGATTTGTTGATGATTTATTTCTCTGCCAGCATACAATAGAACGTTGAAAGCAATAGTTAAGGCTGATTCCAGATCTGACGGTGATTCTATGGGTATTTTGTTTAAATCATCAAGTTTAAGACCATTTTTGAAGAAGAACCGAAGGTCATGCACCACCTCGTTCGGTTTTAGAATCCATGTGCCTAAATCGCCTATGTGAATCATTCCAGATAGGTGTGCATCGGCTATGTCTCTTGGAAAAATGTTCAATAGCGTGTATTCGCCGAGTACCGTTTGCCCAGCTTTGGTGAGAATAGATGATGAATCCTGGGGTCGATGGTCTTTTGATTCAATTGAGGCGGTAACCTCATGAATTGGCATACCTACACGCGTAAGCTTGTGACGGTAATCCTCAAACCCCTTCTCAACCAGTATGCCATTTACTACTTCTCGAATCAAAGAAGCTGTTAAATACTTGGTTTTAGACTTTAGCAACCGTTTTTCAGCTTCTTTAGCAGCTTTTTGCGCGAGTTCGGGGGGTACTTTTGCTTCTTTGATTAGTGAGTTAGCAATTTTGTTAGCGTCAAACTCCTCAAGGGTGAAATGTGATGTGCGAACAAGCATGCCTTTAGGTTTGAATGCTTTCTTTTCAACTCTATCAGCTACATCCAGAACCATTTTTCCAAGGTCTGTGAGGTAGTACTTTTTTGCTTCAACATCAGCTTCGACTAAACCAGCTTTAAGGAGAAACTTTAAGTGGTAAGCGAATCGTCCTGCGTCTCGGCTGGGGTTCATTTTTAGGGAATTCATGAGTTCGGTGTAGGAGAGGGCGCTTTTGTCAAAGAGGAGGTTGAGTATTTGCAGCCTTAGAGGTGAGGAAACGGCTTTTAGAACTTTTACGCCTCGTGCTCTATGCGGTTGAGTTACCATCCCCTTTTACCCTCAGCCCTAGTTATTGTTAGTGTCTACCTATTATGGTGTGGCAGAGTTTAAACGTAACTGGGCTTTATCGTTGAAAGCGCTTTTTTCATGTTTTTTAGTGTTTGCTTGTTGGTGGGTATGGGTACAATAGTTAGGGCATAAAGGATGCTATACACGGTTTATTATACGCTTTATCTTAGGTTGGTTTTGGATTGATTTTTTGGAAGCAGAACAGTTAGTACAGCTATACTAAATAGGACTAAATAGAATAGATGAGCGCCTGCCATTATGGGGGAAGTGAAAACTAGCGCTTCATTAAATGGGTAACCCAAAATAGTGGGCAAAAGTACGGTGACAAGCGGTATTATCAACACAAGGTTGGTTTTTTTATTTTTAAAGAACAAACGGTAGTCTCTGGTTATAACCATGACTAGCAATGCAATACTAAATAGCGACAGTTCTAAGGCTATGTTAATGCTGCTGTAAATGTCTATAAACATAAAGCCTGCCTCATGTAGTCCAAACAATGAGGTGGTAAAAGGCCAGAAAAGTTGAAGTTGCCCACCAACAATGAAGTCGCCGATGAAGGCGTGGGATATTAAAGCTAGAAAATAGGGCACTGCTTGTTTACCGTAAAACAAGAAAAAGGGAATAAAGACAGCGACTGCAAAAAATAGTGAATGCGTGAATCCACGGTGCAGTTCAAGTCCGGTAAGATGAGCGAATATTATGTCTATATCGGGCAGAAGTGACAAAACCAGGAGCAAAGGTATGTTTGGGTTAACATTGAGGGATTTGGCTGAAGCTTTGCCAAGCAAGTAAGCCAACGCCATGTGTCCAACTGCAAACAGAAAGTTCAAACTCCCTACCCAAAATCACCCGACTGATTATTAAGTATAATGCAGAAAAAACGTTTAGCGGGTCTTTTAGGTATACACCAGTTTTAACCAATCGGCTAAAGGACACTGGTGATACATTTGGTTAGTATTAGGGCAACAATTGTCAGTTGATGGTAGGAAAACGTGTTTTTTGGGGGAAAATTACGTGTATTTGGGTTGTACGAGTGTGCTGAGTTACCCAAAATGAACAAGGTTTATTAATACTCAAGACTTGCTTTTTGTTATACTAACGGGGGATTCCAAAATAAAAGTATCCACACTAATAATCGCAATTATCGCAGTTGGAATAGCACTAACAGTTGCAACAACTGCACTTCTTAGCCCAAGTACCCTGAACATACCATCCGACGGCATAGTTCAGCCCACTGCAACACCTACAGCAACGCCCACCGCTACACCCTCATCTCCGCCCTCAACGCCAGTGGAATCCTTGAACGTAAAGGCTTACAATGACCAAAGCTGTCAACAAGAATGCACGCAAATTACATGGGGCACAATAGCACCTGGAGGACAAACAAGTAAAACAGTATACGTCAAAAATACCGGAACAGTGTCGGCAAACTTGAACATGACCACTTCAGGTTTAACGCCCCCAGAAGCTGCAGGTTTAATTTGGGTAGAGTGGGATTCAGAAGGCGTAGTTTTAACGGCTGATAGCGTACATACTGCTACATTAACACTCCATGTCGATGCATCCTTGACGGATGTCACGAACTTTAGTGTTAATATAGTGATCACTGGAACACAAGCATAAGAAATATGCTCACTTTTTAACCCCTAGAAAATCTGTGCGACATGCATAACGACCAGTACAGCAAAGCCTAAACCACAACCAATCGCTATGGTACGCAAAAGCTTTTTGTCCACACAAAACCTTGCTGAGTACTCAGGAGAATAGTTTAGCAACTCTGAAGTAATCAACAGAATGATTGCCATAGCTGCGAGCCACAAACTAAAATCATAAAGTGATAACGGGAAAACCATTTTTGCCTCAACCTTTCGCATAACTAAAAATTGCCTCAACCCCTGCAATTTTAGGCATGAAT
The DNA here is from genome assembly GCA_964391275.1 of uncultured Candidatus Bathyarchaeia archaeon. Taxonomy (GTDB): domain Archaea; phylum Thermoproteota; class Bathyarchaeia; order Bathyarchaeales; family Bathycorpusculaceae; genus Bathycorpusculum. The sequence goes on along the minus strand of CAYMLF010000020.1, from coordinate 5,313 downwards.
TGTTGCTCTTGGATAACCACAGTTTTGCCTGAGGATTTTGCAATGGCACAAGCAACGGCGCTAACGACAGGGCACCCCAGTAAAGTGACGCTTTTCTGGATAGCCCCATCATTAGCGAAGGATGCATACAGGCTCTCATATAATATGCCGTGAACACTTAATCGAACCTTAGATTCGTCTATAACCTGAAGATCCATTTCTTGCGCTAAGTTGAAAAATTCAGTCATGCATCGCGGCAGTAAACCACATAATTCCTGCAATGGAATTGAGCTGAAATCAAGATTTAATCGATGCTCCATTTGGTTTAAAACACCCGAACCCGGTGATGTAATGAAGACGCCACGGTTTTTGTCCGATATGAATTTACCAGCGGCTAACTCTTCAACTGATGGGAGTCCTGTGAAGTTTTCGTCGGAGATAAAAACCACTGATTCCTTGAGGTTCTTATAATATTCGGGAAGAAAAGCGTCTTTAGGATATGCTGGAATGTAGTAGCCACGTCCATTGTAATTTAAATCGTTAATCAGTCTGTCAAGGGTAGAGTAAACGGAGTTTGCTGTGCTGTCAAGTAAACTGCTATCTACGAATTTGCCGGGTCTTGATAAAGCGAAAATGGCGCCCCAAAAAACTAATCCTAAACCTATGAATGCTAAAACTTGCCAATTAAAAATGATTGACGCTGCAAGAATTACGATGCCAAATGCCAGAAATGCTAAGGACGTTCTAAGAGACGACGGGGTAGTTTTTGGGCTTTTTTTCAACAAAACACCTTTTACAAGTATATTTTAAAGAAAAAACCATTAAATTACAGGGGAAAGGCAGCTGTTTCCGCTGTTTTAAGGCCTTTAAGGCTCTACAGGTTTTGGCAGAATCTCTTTATGGCTTGATGTTGGCTCTCTGCAGATTCTTTTCATAAACACCAATGGAAAATCTAAGATTTTAGAGATAAAGCCTAAGCCTGAAGACATGGCTTTTAGGTTATCAATATCTACCCTGTTAATTGCGCCAAGCATTGGAGCGCTTATAAGATAAACTATAATAAAAATTACAGCGCCAACAGCTAATAGTATCCACCAAGCTGCGTTAAACACTGTTAAGAACAAATAAGTCACTACTGAAGCAATCGTGGAAGCTGCAAAGATTTTGGCTGACGACCTATAGTCGGTTTTAACCTTGTAGTTTTTCCATAGCCAAATGAGACCCCAAACCATTCCTGGCGTGCTTGAAACCATAATTGCCAGTATACCGCCTATTACAGCAAGCATTTCATTGTTTGCTCCGCTTAAGGTGCCAAAGTAGGTGATTATTCCGTATGCAAAGGGCAGGCTGATGGCTAGTGAGAGTATGCTTTGTTTCATTATTTGGCTTGTTTTTCCAATGCCTGTTTGGAAGGTTGTGAGGCTGACGTTTCCGAACAGAACAAACAAGTTAACTATTGAAGAAACAGTCAGAAACAATGGCGCAAAAGGAAACTTGGGTTCTGCGCCAACAATAAATAAGGATTGAAATATGCCCTCTTTTGGAAACAGTGTATTAACCAGAGGTGTTGAAAGAGTCATAAGCAGCATTGTTGTGGGTACAAGAAAAATCGCCGTGTATTTTACTGAGGAAGCAAAAACTGTTTTGACGAGTTCGTGTTCTTTTTCAGGATTCAGCTTTGCGAAGGCTGGAAACAGAGCAGTTGAAATTGGGAAACTAATGAAGGTCACGATAACTGCAAAGTATGTTGCAGCGTAATAGTTGCCCATCATGGCGTTGCCAGCGTAAAGTGCAACCATGAAGGCGAAGACTTGTGGCAACACACCCACAGCAATATTTGAAACGGTTAATGGAACCCCAAATTTGAGCATAGGCTTTAGAGTTTGTTTAATATTGGCTTTGCCAGTTTTCGATTTTCGTAAGGGTCTAAAGAGCACAAAATAAACGATAAGGAAAGCTACGGTTCCACCCGCGACTATTGATACAACTGCGCCGATAACAGCGCCTAGAACACTAAAGCCGAGAATGACAAGAAGTGGTCCAAGAGCCGTTTTGATTAATGCTTGAAAAATCTGTATGAAACTGTTTAGCTTCATTTTTTCGAAGCCAACGAAAATGGCTGTAGATGCAGATATTATTGCGCTTGCAAGTATGGAAAGTGCCATTAAAGCAATTAAGGGTGAAGCTTCAGGTCTGTTTAATATTAAGGCTAAAGGTTGAGCTATCGCAAAACAAACAAGCGACAACAAGGCGCCGCTTATGATTTCAAAAACTATCCCTGAAACTATAACATCATGAATTTTTTCCTTGTTATCGGCTTCTCTTAGGCTGGCGATTTGCTGGGTCATGGCGGAATTTACGCCTAAATCTCTAAAGAATGCGATGGTTGTGGACGGGATTAAAACGATGCCGTACAAGCCTAGTTCTGCGTCAGAGAGAACTCCTGCAAGAATAAGGGTTCCTAAAGCCAGTACTACAGTGGAAGCTACAACCCCAATCAATAAGAAAAAGCTTCCAGTAGTGGAAGATTTGCCCATCTGCAAGGCTTTATCCATGTAATGTCAAGCTACCTTTCTCTTTTTACACTAGAGTAATGGTGTTTTTATACGCTTTGGAAATCGCTTCTAAATCACGCAATCCGTCTAATCCAGTAGAAACAGGCACTTTGTCCTCGATACAGCAGTCAATAAAATGCTGAAGCTCCCACAGATGGGGTTCAAAAAAGGTTTGAATTCCTTTAGTTAACATTTGATACGCTGAGGAGATTTGCGAGGGCGGCATATGAGTGGCTGAAACGTTTCGGACACTGCCAAGAAAATCTACTCGAAGCAGATACTCCTGAGAAAACCATCCCACGTTAATGGCTGAGACGGTTCCTGAATTGAACTTTGCAAGACACATGGCTGAATCCTCAAAGTCCATGTTAAACCTGTGTCCAAAAAAGCCTTTAATATCCACGATTTCTCCAAAAAACCATCTTAAAAGGTTAATCACGTGACAGCCCAAATCTACTAAAACGCCGCCTCCCGTGTATTGAATGTTGAACCACCAGTCTGGCACGGGAACGGGCGAGTAACCCTCAGCCCTGTGAAAGAATGGTCCAGAGCTGATATAGGTTGCATGTGCGTTTTCGACGTCACCGATTAAGCCATTATCAAAATCTTGTTTTAATCTGGCAAAAGCTGGATTAAACCTTAAAGGGTAACCAAGCATGAGTTTAACCGAGTTCCGCTCTGACAGAGAAAGGATTTCTTTTGCATCTTCAACACTGGTGGCTATTGGTTTCTCCAGAAAAACCGCTTTTTTAGCTTCAGCAGCCTGCCGCATGCACTTCAAATGCAAATGGGTAGGCAATGAAATCAGAACAGCATCCACTTGAGGGTTTTTAAGTAAATCTTCATAATTGCTGTAGGTTTTTTTGACCCCGTAACCTTTGGCTTGCTTTAAAGCTTTAGGCGACAAATCAGCCGCTGCCATGACTTGTGCGTTAGCAAGTTTGAGGCTGTGCTTTAAATGGATCATGCCAATGTAGCCTAACCCGATAATGCCAAGATTTACCTTCTTCAAAAAGCCTTCTCCTCTACACGCTATTCTAAGCCTAGTCTGCGGCCAAGCCCAACCTGTAGCACCATCTTGTAGGCTCTGCCCATAGCTTTCCGTCTAAACGTCTTTTTCGGGTACATAGCCCTGAAACTCTCCAATGAAGCCCCTTTTGCAGTAAACGTCCTGCTTCCAAGCGATTCTGACTCAGCTAAGCGCAAATACGGGATTTGGTTGGGGTTTAACCATGCGATTTTGGCTGCGGCAGCATCAATTGCCACTGGATCACAGCTGGCCATTTCCAATCCTAGCCTGCACGGTTGAATCCCTGAAGCTATGTTGCTGTCGATAATGTGCAGGTCAAACATCATTGCCTTGTTTAAAGCTACAATTACATTTGTCAAGTCACTGTGCAGCTTGTACTTTTTTGGGTCTGGATTGCAACCATACAGGTTCTTTAAAGCGCAAGTTAGCTTGATGGGGTCAACTGTGTATTTGATTTTTGGCAAATTAATTTTTAAATCGGCGTCCTGAATGATTTTGGGTACCCTAAAACTGTAAGTTTTACCGTTACATGAAACGTCTGTGTCGTTGCAGGGTTCCTCTGAAAGGTTTACCAGCCTGACCTTCTTCTCTGCGGCGAGGTGTTCAAACCCAAGCATCCTAAAAGCGTACTTGCAACGCATCGCCGAAGCATCCGACTCCACAAGCGCAATCTCGACATCGCCAGAAATCTCTTGCCGTAGCAAATCGATAAGCGCCGCCACAAACCTTGGGTCAGACGTTTGTCCTGTTGAGCAGTCCCAGTAATAGCAAAGGTTAGGTTTAATGACGACTCTTCTGATGGTTTTGTCGAAAGAGTAATCGATTAGCTGTAGGGATTCGGTTATTGCTTGTTTTAGGGGGTTCTGGTTTTGAGGATTTAATTTTACAAGGCTAACTAAACTCATTCTTAAGGCTCCTGTTGAAAAACTGTTCGCATGTTGGGTTAGGTTTGGGCTAAAAATTCCCTGAAATTGTAGAGGTATTCTTTGGCTTGGCTTTTGCTTTTAACTTTTGGCAGCGCCTCGCAGAGGGCTCGGGCTTGGAAGTTCAAGCAGTCCTTGCGTGAGAAGTGATTTGCGTATACCACTCGAATCAGTCGCGCAAACGAGTGCTCAACAAGCTCATCAGACAGCATTTTTGAGTTAAGGTATGCAAGGTAATAATCAGAGTAGTCCAATTCGCTGCTTATATGGGGTAAAGCTCGTATTTGGTGCTGTGAAGGCAGTGACTGAAAAATTTTGTCTAAATAAGTGTTCCAAGCGGGCGGGCAATGTGTGTTCTCAATGCGCTTTTGTGCGTTAATAGCACACTCTTTATTGTAAGAGCGGTTTTCAATTAAAGACTCAAGAAGAAGGAACATTTCCTCAGCAGAAACTGCGTAAATGGGCAAGCCTTCAAAAGCAACGTCATCCTGCCCCGTTAAATGCGGCATTTCGCTGTTTTGTAACCCCACCAAGGGAACCCCATGCAAGCCAGCCTCAAGCATCGCGGTTACGCTTCCACAGGGAAAACTAGACAAATAAACCGCTGCAGAATCAAAAAACTCGTCCAAAAACTGCCTATCAATTTGCCCTAACGCCTTAATGCGGCCACCCGTAAGCGCTGAAGCTTCAACCCATCTTCCCTGATGCGTGGGGCCAACCGCAAACAACCAGACGTTTGGATGCTGTTTTAGAAATTCAACAATAGCATCAAAGAAGTCTACGCCGTCGTAGGGCAAGTATTTTTCATCTCGGGCAACCGTGAGCA
>CAYMLF010000019.1:10076-19224 GCA_964391275.1 uncultured Candidatus Bathyarchaeia archaeon | reverse complement strand
CGGAAATGTGCAAAATCACCGAAAACAGTCACCGCTACCTCCAAATCGCTTTCGCAGAAGACCTCAAAATGATGTGCAGTCGCATCGGAATGAACTTTAACGAGTTGCGCGAGGCTATGAACACGAAGTGGAATGTGGATTTGCCTGAAGCACGAGACGGCATCGGACGGCATTGCTTGCCCAAAGACATACGATACGTAACCTCGCTTACCCCAAGCATACTGTTGAGCAGCGCTATGGAAGTAGACAAGAAATACCGCGAATGGCTATCTAAGCAGCCCAAAGAAAGCAAAATTATCACGCAAAAATAGACAAAAACTAAATTATTACTCATCCTTATGTGTTCAGCATGGCAACTAGAAAAATCTTGTACAAAGCCATCTCATTTAGCCACAAAATAATAAAGCGCCCTTTACGCAATTTTCCAGCAGTCTTAAATAAAGCCAAAAAAACGGCACCTGCAAAATTTTATTATTTTTATTTCACCCAACCTTCAAATCTCCAGCATGGAATAATTGATGAATCAGCTGTACTATCTCTAGTTCAGGGAAAAACTGTTTTAGATTGTGGATGCGGAATCGGACGTTGGGGTTACCTGTTAAGGAATAAAGGATTTACTGTAGTAGGGTTTGATATAAAAAAAAGCAACCTTTTGGAAGCAAAAAAATATTCTAAATATCAAGACTTGCTGTTGGCTAGTGCAAGCTGTCCCCCGTTTAAAGATGACGCGTTTGATTGTTTAACAGCAATAGAGTTGCTTGAACATTTACCTAAGGAGCAAGGAAGGCAGTTCTTACATGAGATTAAACGGATAACTCGCCAAAAAATCGTTTTATCCACACCATCTGGCTTCTTTGAAGCTTTATGCGACCTACCAGAAGAAATACATCAGGCAGGCTGGGTTAAGGAAGAACTTGAAGAACAAGGCTTTTTCTGTTCTGTACACAAGAACAAATTGTACGATTGGTTACTTTGCACATTTGTTAAACCTTAAAGATGTCAACCACTAATTATTGTTTGGCAATCCTCAAAGTTTCATGGTGACCTTCGGATAAACTTATAATCCTAAAATGTCCCTTTCCTGTGTGATAATCAAATGCCTGACGTCTGGCTAGATACAGTTACCCCAAAAATCAGTATAGCAATAAACAGCCTTCTTCCCGTTTTGTATGCGAAGGGTTACTCAACGCTTGTCACCGCTAAAAAGCAAACGCAAACCACCGACATGCTTGACGCGCTCAAAGTACCTTATGAAACCGTCGGCGAATACGGCGCTTCGCTCAAGGAGAAGTTGGTGGTTGAGCAAAAGCGCACACTAGAGTTTTTGGACCTTTTTGACCGTGTTGGCTATCCTAAAGTTTTGTGGACGCACGGCGACGTGTCAGCCATACGCACGGCTTTTGGATTAAATATTCCCATTGTATACGCAAACGACACAGTTTTCGCTTATGCTGTTGCACGGCTTTCTTGCCCCCTCGTTGACTGGCTTATAACGCCAGCGTGCTTTGGCAAGTCATGGAGCAAGTTTGGCATCCCTAAATCGCGCATCGTGCATTATGACGGTTTAGAAGAACTCGCGTACGTAGCAAGCACCGAGTTTGAGCAGCCTAAATTTCTTGAAGAACTTCGAGGAAAGAAACCTGTTATTCTCTTTCGTGATGCGGAATATCAAGCGGTTTACTGTAAAAACGTTAAAGTGGATTCAGAGAAGCTTATTCGTGAACTTGCCAAGCTGGGCACGGTTGTTTGCCTGCCACGTTACAAGGAAGAGCGGGAGGAACTTGAAGCAATCCCAAACGTTTGGGTCTCGCCAAAACCTGTCTTGACTGCACAACTTATTCCTTACGTTGACTTGATGGTAGGTAGTGGCGGAACAGCCTGCCGAGAAACAGCGCTTTGTGGAATACCAACTATTAACTTCCACTTTTGGGATGTGCAGGCAAGGTACCTGTTCAAGAAGGGGTTCCCAATCCAAATCTTGCGCAATAATAATCGTATTGTCGCAGCAGCAAACAGAATCCTTGCTGACCCAAAAAAGTACCTCGTTAAAACTGAAGAAGCACTGTCAAAGCTGGAGTCACCACTACCTGCATGGACACGGTACATAGAGCGCTGCCTAAAGCACTAAAGCAAAACCTGCATAAACAAAAGCATTGACAGCAACAATTTTTTAGCAAAAGATATAGATATCCTAAGGACTTAACATGAACAAATTATGCCCCAGCAGCGAAGGTTCAAGCGATGAAGTTTAGCCTTATAATGCCCGTATATAACGAAGAAAAATTCCTGAAACTATGCTTGGACTCGCTGATGAAGCAAACAGTCAAACCTGCCCAAGTTATAGTAGTTGACGACGGCTCAACTGATAGGTCTCCTGAAATCATAGCCAAGTATCCAGTTACCACCATACTTACTCTGCCTAAACAAAAGAACAGCATGATAGAGCGAGTCCCATACGTCATGAGAGCGGGCTCCAAACTTCTCGACGACGATTTTGACTACGTGGGCAATCTGGATGCCGACACCGTTCTAGAACCGCAATACTACGAAAAGCTTTTGCGGGAGATGGAGAACAATAAGAAAATCGGTATCGGTGGCGGCAAACTCATCGGTCAACCTGACACTGGCAGAATCCTTGGACTCATCCCTTACGTTTACGGTTGCAACAGGCTATATAGCAGAAAATGCTGGTTCAAACTTAACGGAGGAAAAATCCTAAAACCAGTACCAACATGGGACACATATCACAACATTTATGCGCAGATGCTGGGGTTTAAAGCATTAAGATTCGATTACATCCAAAGTTGGGCACTTAGACCAGCAGGACTTGGAAAAGAGTTTAACAAAGGCTTCCAATCTTACCAGCTTGGGTATTACGGGATGTTTTTACTTATGAGGGCAATTAAAGACCGCAGTCCCAAACTATTAGCGGGATACCTTAAAGCGATGGCTTCCAACGAAAAACAGTACCCCGTTAAAGAGTACATCAGACAACTTCAAGCTTCCCGAATAAAAAAACTCGTAACACGACCTTTCGGTTAAGCCACTACCAAATGTATATAAACAAAACAACACACCACAAATACTCGGAAAGAGGGGCACTTGGAAAACAAAGAAGCAGTTACCATCGTCATCCCTGCATATAATGCGGAAAACTTCATCACCGACGCTGTAAAATCATGCTTCACACAGATTTATAGACCTCTCCAAGTTGTGGTCGTTAACGACTGTTCAACAGACAACACACCCTCAATAGTGACAGAGCTATCACAAACCCTTCAATCAAGAGATTTTGAACTACGGCTTGTCAATCTCGAAGCCAACAAGGGTGCGGCCAACGCCCTTAACGAAGGCTTTTCTCATAGCAAAGGTGCATTCCTCTGTTGGCTTAGCGCAGACGACATGTTCATAGATAAAAAGAAAATAAGTAAACAAGTAACTTGTATGAAAAAGAATGATGCTGTATGGAGTTACTGTAACTATGCCTATACAGGGCCAGATTGTGCCAGCGCAAAACTAAACAAACCCTGTTACATACCTTTCCTGAGCTTCCTCGACCCACTCTTCATAAGAGACTCCGAATTGAGACTCATGTTGCTGCTCTTCAGAAATCCAATAAACGGAAGCTCCATAATGATTAATAAAAACACAGTGAAAAAATATGGCCAGTTTGATCCAGCCACAAGAAACGTCGATTTAGACGGCGACCTGTGGATGCGTTACACAGCTTTGAATTTAAGACTAGCCATGGTTAAAGGAGCATTCGTTTTCTATAGAGTTCACTCAATGCAGACTTCAAAAAAAGAAGTACAAATGCTCTACGGATGTGACCTGACCAGAGTCAGAATGTTGCAAACTCTCCATGAAAGTGGAAAACTGCCAAGACTAATCAAGAAATTTACACCATTTCTGCCCTTCATAGTGGAAACACACTATCATAGAGCTAGACCATTTGTCTCCAAATACCTCTTCAAATACATGATAGACAATAAAAAACAATTTGACCCCTTGCTCATAAAATACGTACAAAGATCTTTAGACAGCGTTGAAAAACACATAGAAAGGACACAATTAAACGTAAAAGGCTTTGAAAAAAATCTAAATACTTTCAATCAAACCCCAACCTTCCAAAGGTTCAAAAAGCTATACGTTTAAAAGACCGAGAAAAGTCAAATTGCATCAAACGATGATAACAATGAACAAAAAAATTGTTGTCGTAGGTACAGGCTACGTTGGATTACCATTAGCCATAACCCTTGCCCGAGTAGGACACAAAGTTATTGGTGTAGACACTAACAAGAAAATAGTTCAAACACTAAACGAAGGCAATTTAACAATAGCAGAGAAGGACCTCGAGACGGTCTTTAAGGAAGAAAAAGTCAAGAAAAACTTTACCGCCATGGAAAAACCCTGCAATGCAGACGTTTTCATGATATGTGTTCAAACACCTATGGACCCCACTACTAAACAACCGAACCTAACCAACGTTACCGCGGCAACAGAATCAATACTACAGTTCTTAAAAAAGGGTGACTTGGTTATTGTTGAATCAACAATCCCCCCCTTCACATGCCGAAAAATCTTGAAGCCGCTCATGGAAAGGTCAACCAGCCTCAAGGTCGGAGAAGACATTTTCTTGGCACATTGCCCTGAAAGAATAATGCCAGGCGAAACATTGTACGAGCTAATTCATAACAACCGCGTTATTGGAGGCATCAATCCAAAGTCGGCCAGTTTGGCCAAAGAAGTTTACGGGTCATTTGTTGAGGGAAGCATAGACTTGACTGATGATGTAACCGCCGAAATGACCAAGCTTATGGAAAACACTTATCGCGACGTCAACATCGCTTTAGCTAACGAGTTTTCACTTATCGCTGACGCTTTAGGCGTCGACATCAAACAAGCGATCTATCTCGCAAACAAGCACCCAAGAGTCGAGATACTAACACCTGGAATAGGCGTTGGTGGTCATTGCCTACCAAAAGACCCATGGTTTTTAGTTAACTCGGATCCAAGAGACGCGAACTTGATCTCCACTGCAAGGAAAGTAAACGAGTCGATGCCTGAGAAAACAGCTGCAAAAATCAGAAAAGCAGTAAAAAACATTCGAGACCCAAAAATTGTAGCATTGGGTTTAACCTACAAACCTGATTCCGACGACTTACGGGAAAGCCCGTCTCTAGAAATCATAAAATTACTTCAAGAAGATGGATACGACATCCAAGCTTATGATAACTTCGTTGAAGGACACGAGTTCAAATCAATAATGGGCATTGCAAAAAACGCTGACTGCATCGTGGTACTTGTTGAGCACTCCTTAGTGAAGGAAGAGCTAAACACACAGGGCGACAAAATAAAATCGGTGATGAAGACGCCGTTGATACTGAGAATTGGAACCAGCTACAAGCCAGACGCATTCGATATCAAACAGCGGACGTTAGATACACACGACCACAGCAAACCCTTAAGAGGAACAAAATAGAACAAATCTGCAAGTGATGAATTATGGCGAAGATTCTAGTCATTGGAGCAACAGGGACTGTTGGAAAACCCCTTGTGAATGAGCTTGTCAGACGAGGTCACGAAGTAGCGATAGCTGACACCAAGCATTCTGGGGAACCAAACTATACTCGATGCGACATCTCCAAATACAGACAAGTAGAAAACATTCTCACCTCAGACAATTATGAATACGTGTACAATTTAGCGGCAGAATTCGGCCGAAAAAACGGCGAGGACTACTATGAACAGCTTTGGGAAACAAACGCTATAGGCCTAAAGAACATTATCAGGATGCAAGAAAAGAAAAGGTTTAGGCTAATTCACTTCTCGAGCTCCGAAATCTACGGGGAAGTAAAAACTAAAGACGGATATATCAAAGAATCAATTAGCGACGAAGTGCCATTGAAGCAAAACAATGATTACGCAATTTCTAAATGGGTGAACGAACTTCAAATCCGCAATTCAATCATCACGCAGAACACCGAAACCTTAATGGTCAGACTTTTCAACGCTTATGGCCCAGGAGAGTATTACACACCATACCGCAGTGTAGTTTCGCTTTTCATATACAAAGCGCTCCATAACCTGCCTTACGAAGTATACCTTAACTACTACAGAGTTTTCATGTACATTGACGACCTAATTCCTACACTAAGTAACATAGTAGACAGATTCAAAACTGGCGAAGTTTATAACATCGGCGGACAAGAATACGTAGACGTCAAAACAGCTTCAGACATGATACTTAATTATTTAGGCAAGGATGACTCGAAAGTAAAATATCTGCCCCAAGACGCTCATAACGTTGTTAACAAAAGACCAGACATCTCGAAAGCAAAAAGAGATCTAGAACACAACCCAAAAGTTCCGCTTTCTGTTGGAATCCCAAAAACAATCGAGTGGGCGAAGAAAGTCTACGGTAAAGCTTAGTGAATAGCGATTCGCTCGTGTCGTGCATCTTAGAAGAGTGCAACGGTCTGAAGATACTGCATACTTGAGTGCCTCTTAAAATCAGAAAACAGGTTATAAACTGGTCGCACTTCGAAAGATACTAAACCCTTCATACTTGAAATAAAAGTTCAAATAGATAAAACAAAACCGTATGTTGTGTAGCTTAATGGAAAGAAATTCAGTTACTACACGAGAAACAGAGGCAACGGCTCCATTAGTAAGCGTGATTATTCCCTGCCACAATTACGGGCACTTCATTGAAGAAACCTTAGCCAGCGTTTTTGAACAATCCTACAAAAACATCGAGATAATAGTCATAGATGACGATTCAACCGACAACGTCAAACAGGTCCTCAGCAAATATCCGCAGGTTCGTTATCACTTCATTAAGCATCAAGGAAAAAAGACGCCAGCATACGCTAGCAACTGTGGTCTAGAGATTTGCAAAGGTGACTTCATTATCTTCTTAGGGGCTGATGATAAACTGAGCCCAGACTACGTGTGGAAGTGCGTTAACCGCTATCAGTCTTATGCGGGTAAGGCTGGATTTGTTTTCACTGGTTTTAGAGCGTTTGGCGATCGGGATTATGTCTCTATACCGCCAATGAAGAAGCTAACACGGTGGAACTACGATAATCACCGTGGAGCGATTGGGGCTGCTCTTGTGCCTAGAAACGTTTACATGAAGCTGGGTGGCTACGATGTAAACTTAAGCGGCTATGAGGACGCAGATTGGGTTATCCGCGCTTGCGAAGAAGGATATGTAGGCTTGGCTGTTCAGGAGCCTTTACATTATTACCGCTTTCATGGGGCAAGCGTTAACTCAAACGCTAAAACTGGGACCGCCTTTAAAGAACTAAAAAGGAAGCACCGGTTATACGGTTTGGTTTTCTCGTTTAACGCATTCTTTAGACTACTAAAATACCGCATTTCAAATCCAAGGCAAAGTAGCGTCAAACTTTACAGTAAGCTTATATCCAAGTTTTCCAAAAAAGAAAAAACGAAATGAAAAAACAGGGTTTATTGTTCTCAAATATCCTCAACTTTGATAAATGGTAATTGTTCAAATTTAGCGCATGATTTATAATCATACATAATCCTTTAGTTAGAAAGCGACAACGGTCATGATAAAGCTTAGAATGGACGTGGATTATGCTTATCCTTCAAGAAACCGCAGTTTCATAGCTACGGCTTTTAACCGTAAACCAGGCAAAAACTATCTCAAGAACGCCAAGATACTCGCCAAAATGATTAATGAGTCGCCAAAAGAGCTGAGAGCATACTGGTTTTTCACGCCCTACACCATACCTGACGCTGAACTGTTAGCGTTGCTCACTGAGGATAAGCATGAAGTAGGCTTACACGTTGCCATTTACGCTTACAGGGAACTGGAGAATCTGGAGAAAGCAACTGGCCGAAAAATAACGTATTACACAGTTCATGGCACGCAGCGGTTAATCGCCCGAATAATTTGGAAACGCAAACTTTCTCAGGCAAAGGCGCCTATTCCCGAAGGTTTTCCGCTGATTTATTTTTACGATTTTCCAACGTTGAATTTTGATTATGTTTGTTACCATAACCCTTTAAACAAAGCTGTTGAGTTGGGCAAAGCAAGCATTGAAAAAGGAGAAATTATTCATATTCATCCTGAGTGGCTTTTTGACAGTGGAACTTTTAATCATCGTGGACCCTACTATGAAGCACTGAGGCAAATTCTCGAAGTTGACCAAGAACTTGCTACGTTGTCGGTGCGTAAAAAGGGTTTCATGAAAATGGCCAAGTACTCTGAACACTACGAGTACGTGCACGATACCGTGCCATCTGAGAGGTTACTAGAAAAGCTCTCTGACAGAAGAATTGATGTTTTCACTTTTATTGAACGACGATGGTGCAACCCCGTCACTAACCTGTCAAGTCAGTGGCGGAAGGCTGAGGATAATATTGCGCTTCTTGAGGTTGGTACTTATGAGGATTGGTGGCAGGGTATAGGCAAGAAAACCCGTAATATGGTGCGTAAGGCTGAGAAAAGCGGAGTGAAAGTTGAGGTTGTTGAGCCTTCAGATAAGCTTGCTGAGGGAATATGGAGGATTTACAATGAGACACCGTTTCGTCAGGGCAGAGCGTTTTCTCATTACGGTCAAAGCTTAGAGAGCATAAAAAGCATGGTGTCTGCTTCGAAGAATGACACTTTCATAACTGCCTCTTTAAACGATGAAATTGTAGGTTTTATTCAGTTGGTTTACGGCGACGATATAGCAATCATTTCGCAGATACTTTCCCTGCAGCAACATTGGGACAGAGCAGTCAACAATGTCCTAGTTGCAAAAGCCGTTGAAGTGTGTGCCGGCAAAAATGTGCATTGGGTTATGTATGGTCGAATTGGGAACCATCCGTCACTAGATAAGTTCAAGGAAAGCAACGGTTTTGTAAAATATCCCTTAACCCGTTATTATGTGCCTTTAAGCCGCAAAGGCAAAATCGCTATAACGCTTGGACTTCATCGCAACCTTAAGGATGTTATGCCTGAATCGATTAAGAAGCGACTTTTCGGATTCTACAATTGGGTAAGCAGAACAAAAACAAAAATGCGTTCAAAAACTTGAAGTTACAAAGTCTTATAGTAGAAGCGCAGCTAGCAAATTGTTTAGTTCTTGCTTGTTTTTTACTCCTTTGAAAATGATTTTTCCGCTACTAT
>CAYMLF010000019.1:0-9976 GCA_964391275.1 uncultured Candidatus Bathyarchaeia archaeon | reverse complement strand
TTGTTTAGTTCTTGCTTGTTTTTTACTCCTTTGAAAATGATTTTTCCGCTACTATAGAGGCGAAAGGAAGCATCTTGGAAAGAAAAATCAGAAATCATTCCAGCCAACGAGTTCTTAAGCTGCGCCCGCTGCTTGATTTTTGCGGTTGCTTCATCTTTTTTGTCGAATTTCAACACGACTACCACGTCTTTTTCTGCTCCGCAGGTTCCCTCGATTCGAGCAACATAGTCGTCTAATGTGGGCATTAGAGTTCTTGGAGCTCCTTTAGGACTTCTAGGAAGCGGTCGATTTCCTGTTTAGTGTTGTAGATGTAAAAGCTTGCTCTGGCGCTTGATTGCAGTTGGAAGACTTGATGTAGCGGTTGCGCACAGTGGAATCCGCTGCGTATGGCTATGCCGTAGCTGTCACAGAGTACTGCCACGTCGTGGGAGCTTAAGCCTTGAACGCTGAAGGGGATGATGCCGCATTTTGCTGTCAGGTTGCTTGGTCCATGCAGGGTTATTTTGCTGTATTCCTTCATGCCTTTAACCGCGTATTTAGTTAGGGCTTTTTCGTGAGCCAACACGTTATCCATGCCTATTTGTTCTAGATACTTTATGGCTGCAGATAGACCGACTGCGCCCTCGACGTTTGGTGTGCCCGCTTCGAATTTCCATGGTGACTCATTCCATGAAATGTCGCATTGCTTTTTTTCTTTGTTAAAGGCTACTTCTTTTATCATTTCGCCCCCGCCTTGGAATGGCCCCATTTTTTTGAGGTATTCTTTTTTGCCGTAGAGAACTCCAATTCCTGTTGGGGCAAGCATTTTGTGTCCTGAGAATGCTAAAAAGTCAGCGTCTATGTCTTGAACGTCGACTTTCATGTGGGGCACTGACTGTGCTCCGTCAACTAGCATCAAGGCGCCTTGGTCGTGGACTGCTCTTGCTAAGCGTTTAACGTCGTTGACTACGCCTGTAACGTTTGATACTTGGCTTAGGCAGGCGATTTTTGTTTTCTTTGTTATTTTGTTTTCGAAATCTTCATAGTCCAATGTGCCGTCTGGTTTGAGGTTTGCGTAGGTTAGTTTGAAGCCGCGGATTTTGGATATGATTTCCCATGGAACAATGTTGCTGTGGTGTTCCATCAGGGAGACAAGGACTTCGTCGCCTTTTTTTAGGTTTTTTAGACCCCATGAGTAAGCGACTAGGTTTATGGCTTCAGTTGTGCCTCTGACAAAAATTATCTCGTTTGCTTCTTTGGCGTTGATGAATCTGGCGGTTTTTTCTCTGGATTTTTCGTACATTTCAGTTGCTTCAAGCGAGATTGTGTGTACCGCACGGTGGACGTTTGCGTTGTTGTTTTCATAGTAGTCTACTATGGCTTGTATGACTTGACGGGGCTTCTGTGTGGTTGCGGCGTTGTCAAAATAAATAAGCGAGTTGTTATTTATCTCTCGGTTTAGGATGCGGAAATCACCGCGTATCCTGTCAGTATCTAAGTTGATTTTTCTTCCTCCGACTTGAGCCTTTTAGATAATGTTTTGGCTAATTCTTCCTCTTCTATGGCTTGTTTTTCCTCAAAAGTGTTTTCTTTAGGCATCCATTCAGGAGCGGCAGCGTTTTTTTGCTCAAAGTACTTTCTTATGGCACGTTTAAGTGCTCCTACGGCTAGGACGCCGCAGTGGAATTTTACGCTTGGTAAGCCGCCGATTTCTTCGGTTACTTTTTTCCAAGTTATGTCTTTCCAAGCTGTTTCTAGTGTTAAGCCTTTAATCATTTCTGTGACGATGCTTGAGGTGGCAATGTTTGCGGCGCACCCGTAGCTTTCAAAAGTGGCTTTCTCGATTACTTGCTTATCGCTGATTTTGAGGTAGAATGTTATCATGTCTCCGCATGCTGGGTTTCCAGCCACTGCTACTACTGTGGCGTCTTCCATTTTTCCAAGGTTTTTTGGGTTACGGAATAAATCCATTACTTTTGCATTATACGGTAAGGGTATGCGAGACATTCTAATCCACTCCTGTTGATCCAACTATCCCTCTTATTCGGTCCACTGCTGATGGTAACACTTCCAAAACGTAGGCTATATCTTCTTCTGTATGGTTTCGTGTTGTCTTCATTAAAATGCTGCCATGTGCTTCGCTGAATTTGCGTCCAATCGCTATGAGAACATGGCTGGGTTGTAGGAGTCTGCGGCTGCATGCGCTTCCACTGGAAACGTAGACGCCTTTAAGGCTGAGTTCTATGGTTAATGCTTCTCCTTCACAGCGTAGAATGCTTATGTTGGCGTTGTCTGGTGAGCGTTTGTCACCTTTTGGACCGTTTAAGCGGATGTCGGTTAACTTAGAGAATATACCATCGACAAGCTTATCGCGTAGAGAACGCATTTTTGCGGTGTTTGCTTCAAAGTTTTCAAAAGCGAGTTCTGCGGCTTTTGAGAAGCCAACGATTAGAGGAGTATTTTCTACGCCTGGCCACAGTTTTTGTGTGCCTATTTGGCCTTCTAAGATGCGGTCTAAATTTACGCCTTCTCGGAGATACATTGCGCCAATGCCTCGTGGTCCTTGAATTTTGTAGCTGCTTACTGTCGCCAAATCCACTTTTAAATTTTGAACGTTTAGGGGTATTCTGCCGTATGCGTCGGTTGCATCTGTGTGGAAGAGGGCTTGTGGATTTTTGTCTTTAACTATGTCGACGGCTTCTTTGATTGGCTGTATGGTTCCCAACTCGTTGTTAACCGTTGAAATGCTTACTAGTATGGTTTCTTTGTCGACGGCTTCTTTGAGCTTTTCAAGGTTTAAAAAGCCTTCATGGTTAACTGGGATTTTAGTTGTGGTATAACCGAATTTCTTCATCATTTCTGCTACATGTAAAACATTAATTGGTTCAATTTCTGAAATTATGATTTTTTTACCCTTGTCTTTTTGCGCAAATGCCGAGCCTATTATCGCTAGGTTGTTGGCTTCGGTTTCCCCGGGGGTGACGGTGATTTCTTCGAGGATTTTGGCGCCCATGGTTTTGCTGATTTTTTGGAAGCAGTTCATGATTACCTCGAAGGCTTCCCAACCTGGTTTGTGAGTTAAGGTTGGGTTGCCATAGGCTTTCTTGTTAAAGTAGGGTAACATGGCGTCAACGACTTCTTGTGGAACAATGCTTGAGTTCTCGTTATCGAGATAAACTTCGTGTGTTATGCCTTCATGGAGTTTGATGAGTTCTTTTATGTTTTCAACCATACAGTATCCTACCTATTTGGAGGAATTAGATAACTCGTCACCCTTGCTAATACGTTTTCAACTACAAAAACCTAACCGCAAAACGCGATAGCTCATCCATTAATGCGTTATAATATTTGAAGAGAAGGGATGGAGAAGGGTGGGGGCTGCAGTTATGACCGGGAATAGGGGAATGGCTTGGCTGCGTCAGCCCCGACCAATTATTACTTGTTTGGGTTAGTCTAAAAGTTTTAGCGCTCATGTGGTGAACAAAAAAACAGCCTATAAAAATCTTGATTATTGAGTTAAAACCAGCGATACTTGCTTTAAATAGGGGATAGGGGTTTGTTGTGAGAGCAACAGGCGTTTTGAGGTTAGGCGAAGGGGCTGCTTTCACCTGTTTGTATTTTGTCGGTCCAGATTGGGTTTACGGTCCAAGAGGTGATTGGGGAGCCAGTATAGTTCACTCTAAAATCTAAGCCTAAATCCATGTATGCGGTGATTCCCGTGAATGAGTGCATGTAGTTTACAGCTTGCCCTTCAGCGTTTAATGCAGTCACGTGGAGATAAGCGTTGTATGCAGTGCTTCCCCCAGTGTTATACACTCTACATGCGATGTGAAGGTTAGTTTGTGTGCTGTTTCGGTCATCTTCCACAACTAAATTGCCGACAACAAGGTTAGGTTTTTTGTTCAATTGGTCAGAGAGGACTGCGATTTGAGCGTTTAAGTCAACGATTTGACTATTCAATTCAGAAACTTGACTGCTCAACACGCTGATTTGGTTTGTAAGCTCTGAAATTTGAGCGTCTTTGCGTCCCAGTTCAGCCGTTAAGGTTTGTATTTGACTGTTTAACTGGTCTACTTGGGCATGGAGGCTGGCGACTTGGGCTTTGAGAGAACTTATTTCATCATCCTTTTGGGCTATTACCGAATTGTAATAAGCTGTTGACCCCAAAGAGGCGATTACGCAGACGACACAGAACGCGGCTAACACCGGTTTTCTTTGAATACTCAATATTTGCCCTCCAGTCCTTATTCAAGAGGGCTTTTGCTTTTGGGATAATAAAGAAGGTTCTTGTCAACGTTTGTATACTAACCTGTCTCGGGGTTAGTCAAGGTTTCTTGACAAAATGGGCTTAGGACTAAACAATTTGCTGGTTGGACAGAAAAAGGCATAAGAGCCTATCAAGATGCCCTATTTCTTTTTGATTTCCATAGAGACTTGATAGGGAAAAGACTTGTCGGTTGATGGCTTGATTCTTGCAGAGTAAACTCCGTCTTTGAAGACGAGAGGGTAATTCTTCACGAAAATCTTGATAAAATTCTTGAGCGCCTCTGCAGCAAGAACCTTTTGATTCTCCTCATGCGAAGTCATAACAATCCCTTAAAGTTAGGTTTGGTAAATTAGCATTTAAGCTTATTCCAAAGTAAACGTTATTTTAACGTTTTTTTAGAGTGCTTCTTTAGTCGAAACTTGGAAAACATTTCTTGTTAGAGTTTTATTTTTTGCATTACATAATTTGTAATTGCAGAAAAATTGTATGTATCGATTGCAAAAAACAATCGCTATATTTAGGGTTTTTTGCGAAAATGTTATCTTGTCAACGCTTAACATAAATCATCTGGGGAGAGAGCGCTTTGGAAGTGGAACATGAAAACTACGCTTTCATTCTACCCGTTGACGAAAAATATTGGAACCGTATCTGTCAACGTAAAACAGAGCAAGCACACGTGTTTATTCTTAAAAGCCAAGTTGCACCCCTACAGGCTCAAAAACTCTTGTTCTACGTCGTTATAGGTACCGAGAATAAGCAGGTTTTAGGGGCAGCCGATTTTTTGGAGCGTATAACAGGAAATACTATGGACTTGTGGGAAAAATATGGTAGTGAAAGCTGTTTTGAATCATTTGAAGAATACAAAGAGTTTGCTTTAAACCGAGAATCGCTGACTTATATACGCTTTAACAATTTTTACGAAATCAGTGAGCCTAAACCTTCAGAGGACGTTGCCAAAATCCTATCTCCTCTTCGATTCAATGTTGTTAGGTACCTTGATAGAGAGTCAGCTTTGCGTTTGATGTGAAAACATTAAATCTCAGCTTGACAGTGTTTCCTTAAGAGTGACAAGGAATGTTTCGCGTACGAGTTAACAAAATTGAATCAACAAGAGATATAGACGGAAACTTGGGCAAAAGAATAGAGTTACTTGAAGAGCGGGAAGTAAACCCCTACATTGTCAGACCCCAAAGTGACGAAGCGAAAATGGCGCAAGAGGTCATGCAGGCGCTTCAGCAGCAAATGCCTTTTTTGCCTCAGCGGACACAAATGGCAACGCCAAAGATTATCTTGTTCTTAACTGAACAGGAATATGACAGTTTAGGCATAACTTTCGATGTTAACCAAGTTTACGAAGTAGCGCTGGAGAACCAATCTATTCGGTTTAGGAAAGTTTAACGATTTCCTCTCGCATATGCCTCAATGCTGTATGCCTTGGATGGAAAGAAAGCACGAACATCATGTTTCGAAGCGCTGAACTGATTCCCTGTAAATCAGATATTTTTCCTTCGTCACAGTAAAGCGGTATCGGGTCAAACCCGTCACTTTCGTAATAAACGTAGATGGGAACGCTGGTATTTTCTGATTTTACCAAGCCAAAACTCATGTTCAACTGCTTGGCGGTTTCTTGAGTTGCTGTTTTAACTGATTCTAACCGTTTTCTTGAAGGAAACCCTTCAGAAGCATAGATTGTCAATTTACCAGTGTTCTTGTACATGATATATCACAGCCACAGCTATCAGTAAAAACGGATTTAAAATAAGACCACACGCGACCTCCCAGTGAAGTACAGGGGTAAGTTAAAGTAAACGTACAAGTTGCTGTAGCTGTTCAATCACAACTGCTTAAATTTCCAGTGACGAGTGCATTTACGGTGCAAAGTTATGCAGGAGCAAGCAACGCATCTGCCTGACTGGTGGTATAGGGGTAAACGCCCAACCAATGATAACGTTTACTTTGAGAACATGTGCAGAATCATTTTTCAAACCGGATTAAACTGGCAGGTCGTTGAAAAAAAGTGGTCAACAATACGCGTGGCTTTCAAGAGTTTCAAAATAGAAAAAGTTGCAGGCTTCACTGATGTTGATGTGCAGCGACTGCTAAACGATAGAGGCGTGATTCGAAACCAGTACAAAATACTTGCTATTATCGAGAATGCAAAGTTATTTCTGCAAATCATAAAGCAAGATGGTTCCTTTCAAAGCTACATTGACAGTCTAGATAAATCGGACAATTACTCTAAAGTGGTTAAGGTACTATCAGATACTTTCTTCCGCATTGGACCTACAACTGCAGCTCTTTTCCTCTACTCTGTAGGAGAAAACATAAACCTTACCCGAATGTATTAACGCTACTAAAACGGTGAATCCAAATGGCAAAGACGCGTGCACACGTTTTGGTAAGCGGTAAGGTTCAAGGCGTATTTTTTAGGCAAAACACGAGGCGCCAAGCAAAAGTCAGAGGCGTTACTGGATGGGTACGTAATACGGTTGATGGCGATGTTGAAGCGGTTTTTGAAGGCGAAGAGCAAGCGGTTAATGAACTCGTGGATTATTGTCGACATGGTCCATCGTTTGCCAAAGTAGAAAATATACAAGTAGCCTATGAACCCTATAAGGGCGAATTCAAAGATTTCAGCGTAAATTACTGACAGGACTTGCTTTCTACTTAACGGTTAAATTGAAGCCAAAACCTATCTTTCAGGATGAGCGGCATGAAAGTTTTGGGTTTAGTTGGCAGTCCACGAAGAGGAAGCAACACTGATTTGCTTGTAAACTTAATCCTTGAAGGAGCAGGAGAAGGTAAGCATGCTATAGAAAAAGTATACCTCTATCCCTTAGACATTAAGCCATGTATGGATTGCAAGGCATGCAAAAAAGGCAGTTTTCAATGCACACTTAAAGATGACATGAAAGAACTTTACCTTAAGCTGGAAGAAGCTGACGTTATAGTTTTTGGGACACCGCTTTATTGGTATGGTCCTTCTGCAAAAATGAAGCTTCTGATTGACAGACTGCGTCCCTTTATAGCGTCTAGAAAGTTGAGTGGCAAAAAAGCTGTTTTGGTGGTTCCGTCTGAGGAGGGAGCAGAAGCCTGCAACTTCGCTGTTGGCATGTTTAAAATGTCATTTAAATATTTGGAGGTGGATTTGGTTAGTGTATTGTTGCCGAGGGCTTCTGAGTATGCTGAAGTAGAAACGCAGCCTCAAACATTAAATGAGGCGTCGGCAGTAGGAAGCAAACTTAGGTTAATGCTTTAGGCTTTTGTCTTTGGGACTCTAAAATGTGAATCTTTTCCAGCGCTAATGTATTCGCCGCCCATGCCACGCACTGCTGAGGCGATTTTTGCAAAGTTTTCGCTTCCCAAGAACATTTTGGGCTTAATGGTTATGTATTCGTCTTTATCTGCAAAATCCAGTTTGGCTTCAAGTTCCTCTGGGAAAGACATGCGGATGTCATCGATTGAGCGTTGTCTTGAGCTTGTTGGGGTTGTTGGTGGTGGAGCTTGGACGGCTGCTTTCGGTGTTGGTTGTGCCGTTTGTTCTCCTGTGAGAGTTCTTATGGCTGCTTGGATTGACCGTAACTCTTCAGAGGCTCTATTCATAGTTACTAAAAGTGCGTCAACCTTGCTTAACAGCTGGTTTAGCTTTTCTTTATCGCTGCTCACGCTAACCTTCCTCAAGCTTCCTAAAATAGCTAAGCCACCTAATAATTATTTGCTGCTTAAGCCTGCAGCAGTTTAACGTGCTTCTTGCAGTGGTCTGGGATGGGATTTAGGTCCAATTTAGGCTAAATTGTTGTATTTTGGTCTAATTTAACGCTTTTTAGCGTTTTTAGACCCTTTTGCCAAAAGTTGGCATGACAACAGGGCGAGGTCTCTCTGATGCTACCTCCCCTCCCTTATATAAAGCAATGTTGAAGCGTGCGCTGTTGCCCTAACATAGACAGATGCGTTTGCCTTACTTTACTCTGATAAACTTGCAGCCAAGCTCTTTCGCGGCGTTTTCGTCGTTATCCATGTTGCCGACAAACAAGACATCGCCCATGGCAACGCCAAGTTTTTCTGCCGCAGCTTTTAATTGCTCAATTCGGTTAAAGGAGTCCTCACGCGTCACTATGACCTCGAAGGATAAGCTGAATTTTGGTAGGATTTTGCTGATTGTTTCTCTACCTTGCATAGTCACAAGCCCCTTAGGCTTTTCCGCGTGTTGCCTGTACAGTCGCATGCCTTCTTCGTGGACTGTGGTTTTATCGATTATGTCAAGTTCAAAGCCTGTCCAAGCGTCAAAAACCCGCTGCAAAACCAGGGGATCCTTGATTTGCGCCACCGTTTTCAGCAGCGGCCTAACCTCAGAGACACCCATAAGAAGCTTGAATTTCTCGTACATTCTGGAGTAATCAATGGGCAAATCAAGCAGTGTTCCGTCTAAATCAAAAATGACTGCGTCAATCATTTAGCTGTACATTGCTCCCAGCACTTTATCGTCCTTAACTAGTCTAGCTGGTGCATCCATGTGCCGTATCCAGTAAACGTCTGCTGGCAGGGGATTGTACTTTTCAAGCTTTGGCACGGCTTCTTTGTAGGCAAGTTTAGTGTATAAGTATGGGATGTTTATGCGGTAATCGTTAAAGAGGACTTTGCTTGCGTACGAGAAGAAGAATGATGTTGTGAACATTCTTCCCGGGTTAATCTCTGTCACGCATGGGATACCTTTCGCGTTTTCTTTCAAATCGACGCTTGCGATTCCTGTGAAGCTTGAGTCAATAGCCAAAACGGCTTCAGTGCTGATTTTGTTAACGGTGTTCATGTGAACGGTTTTTTGCACGGCTGGCGTTCCCATGATGCCTGAAGGCGCAAGATACGAGTAAATGTACTCTAAACGTTCACGCGCCATCGACGTTACCAGCTCGCCGTTTTTCCATAGGCTGTGAAAAGCAATGTTTCTTCCCGGCAAATGTTCTTGAGCGATAAACTCCCAGTCGACATGGCGTGCTCGCCAGTATTTTATCCATGCAACCGCTGTTTCTCTGTTGTCGGCTGGTGTGCTTCCGCGTCCGCCCGCCCCATGGGTTGCGCGAATCCAGATTGGTGAGCCTAACTCTGCGAATGCTCGGTCTATGTCTGTTTCCTGTTTAATCACAATGGTTTGTGCTACTGGGACGCCTCGGCGTTTCCAAACATTGGCGGATTCCAGCTTGTCTTGGCACGCTTTAACCGCCTGCTTTGAGGGCAGGTAAACTGGTGCGTCAAGTTTTTCTCTTTGGTCAGAGACTGCTTCAACCTCGACGTCTGGTTGAGGGTGGAGAAAATCGATTTTTTCTTTGCGGATTATCTCGTTGAGGCGGTCGATGTAGCTTGGGTCTTTGGCTTTTGGAACCAAATACTTGCTTTCTGTGGGCATTGTGTGAAGGTAGTACTGGCTAGCTTCGGTTCCCACTATGTACATTTTTTCTGGCGCTAAGCTTAATGACTTGACAAAATTGATGCCTGCAGGGCCACCTGCACCTGTGCAAAGGACACGTTTCATGTTTACACCATCTAACCTGCTTGTGCACTTGCAAATAAGACGTACCTGCAAGTTGGACTTCACCTATACAAATACGAATTTATATCTGTATCCAAAGAATCATACAGACAACCTTAAAAACAAAAACGCCGTTTTAATCAAACGGCAGCATGTGGGCCGGTCGTCTAGCCTGGTTAGGACGTTGGCTTTACGAGCCAAAGGTC